>JBBDSW010000106.1:0-1058 GCA_040904745.1 Nitriliruptoraceae bacterium | reverse complement strand
GTGTTGGGCGCCACGTGAGGTGAGGACCGTGGGCGGGTAGCGCGCCAGCGACGGTGAGGATGTCGGGGCGGCTGTGGAGTTGCTCGAGCGCTCGTGCGGGGGCAGGGTCTGGGGTCCCTGAACGTGCGAAGCCCTCCCGGCCAGTCTTGGCGGACACCGGGAGGGCCTCTTGCTGCGATAGGTGCAGCTGATGCTGACGGTAAGCGCTGATCCGGTTCGCGTCGAGTCCGAGCTCGAGGCTGGAAGGTTGATGTGCCCGTCGTGTCGCGAGGGTGAGGTCGGCCCGTGGGGGTGGGCGCGGGAACGGCCGGTCGGGCGCGGAGATCGGTGTCAGCGGATACGTCCACGGCGGGGGCGATGCCGGGGCTGCGATGTCACGCACGTGCTGCTGCCGATGGTGATGTTGCTGCGGCGTGGTGACTTCGCCGAGCTGATCGGTCGGGCGTTGGAGCTCAAGGCCGCGGGGTTGGGGCAGCGGCCGATCGCGGCGAGGGTCGGGGTGTCGCGTTCGACGGTGCGCGGCTGGCTGTCACGGTTCGGCGAGGTCGCTGAGAAGGTCCGGGCGCATCTGGTGCGGTGGGCGTTGTGGCTCGATCCTGGTCTGGTCCGGATCGAACCGTCTGGCAGCCGCTTCGGTGACGCTCTCGTCGCGATCGCCGCGGCGGGCGAGGCAGCGGCCGACCGGCTTGGGATCAGCTGCCGGTGGCAGTTCGCGTCGGCGGCGACCGGGGGCCGGCTGCTGTGCAACACGACCTCGCCCTTCCCGGGGGCGTGGATGGGCTGAACGCTCCTCTCGACATCCGAGATGAGGAGCATCCGAATGGAAGACCCACGACGGCGCGAGATCGCGCTGTTCCGCTACGGGCTGATCCGTGAGCCGGCCGACCCCGAGCTCACCCCGGCGCAGCGGGGAGCGCTGGTCCGGGCGCTCGCAGCCAGGGAACACCGGGGTCCGAACGGTGAGTGGAAGATGGTGGGCCGTTCCACGTTGGACCGTTGGATACGTAGCTACCGGGCGGGCGGGTTCGATGCGCTGGTCCCTGCCGTGCGGCGACGCC
>JBBDSW010000105.1:0-1062 GCA_040904745.1 Nitriliruptoraceae bacterium | reverse complement strand
GGCGGCGTTGACCTCTGTGCGGCAACGTGCCGGCTGCCACTCAGAGAGGAGAGCAACGGTGACAACCTCCGCCCCTGCGACCCCGCTCGCCACCCGCGACGGTCGCCCCGACGACGCTTGGCGCCTCGGCGGCCCTGGCGCCATGGCCCGGTTGGCCGCCCCGGTGGTCGGCGGGCACGGGCTGGAGGTGACCTTCGCCGACGTGCTGGGACGCCTCGTCCTCGCTGACGACGGCACCCCTGCCGCCGTCGAGGTGCGCATCGCCGCCGCCAGCCTCGACACTGGCGAGCCCCGACGCGACCGCCATCTGCGCTCCGCCGCCTTCCTCGACACCGGCCGGTATCCGCACCTGTGCTTCCGCTCCCACCGGGTGGATCCGACCGGAGCCGGTCGCTGGGAGGTCCATGGTGACCTACGGATCCGGGACGTGTCACGGCCGGTCCAACTGCAGGTCACCTACACCCGCCGCGGCCGCCAGGCCCTCGTGCGGGTAGGTGGCGAGGTCGATCGACGCGACTTCGGTCTGGTCCTCAACCGGGTGGTGGAGCGCACCTTCCGGATCGGGACCGGGCTGAGGCTCGAGGCCGAGATCCCCGCGGTCAGCAGCCCAGCCCAGCCCGAGGCAGTCGCGTGGCCGTGCGACCCCACAGCCGGCGCGGCCGCCGCCTGACCGCGCGCCCCGACCTCGACGGCCAGTACCACGGCGCGCCGCGTCGCCTTGACCGACCCTTGACCCCGGGCCGAGGGCGGGCTTGACCCATCGACGGCACGGTGCCTTCCGTCAACCGAGAACCGACAAAGAGGATCCATCATGGAGCACGACCGCTACACCTACCGGGTGCGGCTCGACGTCGACCCCGCCACCGCCGAGACCCGCATGCGCGCGGCCCTGACCGACGAGGGCTTCGGGGTTCTCACCGAGATCGACGTACAGGCCACCCTGCGCGCCAAGCTCGACGAGGACACCACCGCCTACACCATCCTGGGCGCGTGCAACCCGGCCCTTGCCCACCAGGCCCTGCAGGCCGATCCCGCCCTCGGCGCGCTCCTGCCCTGCAACGT
>JBBDSW010000104.1:0-6349 GCA_040904745.1 Nitriliruptoraceae bacterium | reverse complement strand
CCCCTCGTAGTCGGCGCACACCCCGTCGAGATCGACGCCGAGGACGATGGGGGCCGTGCTGGTCATGAGGACTCCGGGGCGGTGGTCGCGGACGGCGCTCCTCGCTGCGCCGGGAAGCTAACGCGCCCGCCGGGCCGACGCCCACACCTGCGTCGAGGCCTTCGGATCACGGACTAGGGTCGTCGCTACAGGTCGCTGGCACCGTACGCGGCCCGCCCCTCACGGAGCCGTCCATGCCGTTGCCCGAGCTCGAGCCGGAGCAGCGTCGCGCCGCGCTCGCCAAGGCCGCACAGGCACGGCGTATCCGCGCGGAGCTCAAGCAGATGCTGAAGGCCGGTGAGATCCCGATCGCCGACGTGCTGGACGGGGCGGCGCGGTCCGAGGCCCTGGCGAAGATGCGGGTCAGCGAGGTCATCGAGGCGATGCCCGCCTACGGGCCGGTGAAGGCGAAGCGCCTGATGGACGAGCTCGGCATCGCGTCGTCGCGGCGGCTCCGTGGCCTCGGCCACCGCCAGCGCGAGGGGCTGTTGGCCACCTTCGAGCGCCGCTCGTGACCGCGGCCGACGGCCTGCTGGTCGTGATCGCCGGCCCGTCCGGTGTGGGCAAGGGCACCGTCCACGCCCGGGTCCGCGCGGAGCTCGGTGACGTGTTCCTCTCGGTCTCCGCGACGACCCGTGCGCCACGGCCCGGCGAGGTGGACGGGGTCGACTACCACTTCGTCGATCGGGCACGGTTCGAGGAGCTCGTGGCCGACGGTGCGTTCCTCGAGTGGGCCGAGTACGCGGGCAACCTCTACGGCACGCCGCGTGCCCCGGTCGAGGGGGCCGTTGCCCGCGGCCAGGTCGTCGTGCTCGACATCGAGCTGCAGGGGGCGCTGCAGGTCAAGGAGCAGGATCCCTCGGCGCTGCTGGTCTTCCTCGTCCCGCCGACGTTCGAGGAGCTGGAGCGTCGGCTGCATGCAAGGGGCACCGAGGACCCGGTGGCGATCGCCCGTCGCCTGGAGCGCGCGCGAGAGGAGCTGGCCGCCGGCGAGCACTTCGATGTCGAGGTGGTCAACGACGACCTCGACCGGTGTGTCGCCGAGGTGGTGGCCACGATCGAGGCGCGACGCGCCGCGAGCGCCCGTCACCGGGGCTGACCGGCAGCAGGCGACCCGCGGCGCTCAGGGCGCCACGTGCGGGGCGTGTTCGGCTGCGGGGTCGCGGATCTCGAACATCTCCCGCGCATCGAAGCCGAGCGCGCTCGCCACGAGGTTGGACGGGACCGCCTGTCGGCGACGCTCGAAGGCCGCCACCTCGAGGTTGTAGAGCCGCCGGGCGGCCGCGATCCGGTCCTCGGTCTCCACGAGCTGCCGCTGCAGGTCCCGGAACGCCGTGTCGCTCTGCAGGTCCGGGTAGGACTCGGTGATGGCGAGCAAGGTCGTGAGTCCCTGGGTCAGCGCGTCCTCGGCTCGGGCCTGGTCCGTCATCGTGACGTCGGTCGGGACGCTGGCGACCGCGCGTGTCCGCGCTTCGGTCACCTGCTCGAGGACGCCACGCTCGTGGGACGCGTACCCCTCGACCGTCGCCACCAGGTTCGGGACGAGGTCGTGGCGCCGCTGCAGCTCGGCTTCGATGTTCGCCCACGTCGCCTCGATCGAGGCGGCCTGCGCGATGAACCGGTTGTAGGAGAAGATGCCGAGCAGGGGCACGGCGGCGATGGCCAGCAGCACGATGATGAGCGGTTCCACGTCAGGCGTCCTCGGTGGTGGGGGTCTGCTGGCCTGGCCGCCATCCGAGCGCGCGCCAGAACTGGGCGGGGATCGCTCGACACAGCTGCCCGAGGTCCTGGTGCATGGCGGGGTAGCTACCGACGAGGTGGCGCAGGGTCGGGTCCCGGTGCGTCGGCTTGCCGGACAGCACCAGCAGTTCGTCGCTGAACTCCACACCGCGTCTGCCGAACGCGTCGAGGAGGACCTGCTGCAGGTTGGCGTCGAGGAGCTGGACCACCAGGGTGCGCGCCTCGCCCTCGACACGGAAGCGACGGTTGAACGCATCCGACTCGAGCTGCGCGCCGCCGCGGGTCAGCCCGGTTCGGCCGAGCAGCGATTCCGGCCCGATCGCGATCTTGCGGGGGATGTGGACCGGCAGCCGGGCGAGGGCGACGAGGTCGGTGCGTTCCTCGTAGCGGGTCCGGTGGCCACGTCGGGACCGGCCGTGGCGACGGGCTTCCGAGAACCACTCGAGGAAGGCGACCTCGCAGACGCTCGCGGTCCCCGCGATCTCGAGCTCGGTCGGACCTCCGACCGCGTAGCGCACCCCGTAGCGGCGATCGCCGCGTGGGGTGGCGGCGAACCGTCCGACCAGGAGATCGGGTTGCTGGCCGCACGGCCAGGCCTGCCGGTGCCAGCCATCGTGGCGCCGGACGAGCTTGCCGATCGCCTGATGGATCGCACGGCGTCGATGGGCCGCATGGATCCTCGACGCCACGAAGACGACCACCGCCAGCCCCGTGAAGATCCACAGGAGGTCCTCGGACCGTGCGAGGTACGCCACGGCGATCAGCGTCTCGCTCCCCGCCACGGCATCCCCCCGGCTGGGTCTGGACCCGGGCTCGTGCGCCCGCTCGCCCCGCACGTTAATCGGTCCCTCGGCGGATACCGGCAGGTGGCACGCCTCGCGCTACCCTCCTGCCAGACCCGCTCCCGCCGCGGGCGCGTGCTCGCGCCCGGTTGGCTCCACCACGTGAGTTCCGCACGGAAGGCAGCACCATCGCCCGCATCGACGACCTGATGGACAAGGTGGACTCCCGGTTCCACCTCGTGCACCTCGCCGCCAAGCGCGCGCGAGAGATCAACGGCTACTACGCGCAGCTCGGTGAGGGCATGGGCGCGTTCGTCCCGCCGCTGCTCACCACCGACACGAACAAGCCGCTGTCGATCGCCCTCGAGGAGATCGCACAGGGCAAGATCGAGGTGGCGGCACCGGTCGAGCCGGCGGTCGAGGACCAGATCGCCTTCGTCGAGGACGACGGCGACCAGCCGGCCTGACCGTGTCCGGGGAGACCGTGGCGTTCCCGTTGGACGGGCGCCGCGTGCTCCTGGGCGTCACCGGGGGCATCGGGGCCTACAAGGCGGCCCTGCTGGCCCGATTGCTGGTGGGGGCCGGGGCGCAGGTGGACGTCGTGCTCACCCGCAGCGCGACCAGCTTCGTCGGTGCGGCCACGTTCGAAGGCATCACGGGGCGCGGCGTGCGGCGGGACGTCTGGGAGGACATCCCGCACGCGACCCACGTCGCCCTCGGCCGGGCGGCCGATGTCGTCGTGGTGTACCCGGCGACGGCGCACACCCTCGCGCGGCTCGCAGCAGGGCTGGCCGATGACCTGTTGACCACGACCCTGCTCGCGGCTCGCGGCCCGCTGGTGCTCGCCCCGGCCATGCACACCGAGATGTGGCAGCACCCGGCCACCCGCGACAACGTCTTCAAGCTGCAGGAGCGCGGTGCGGTGCTCGTGGGCCCGGACGATGGTCCGCTCATGGGCGGGGACACCGGCCCCGGACGCCTGGCCGCGCCGGAGGACGTGCTCGCCACCCTGCGAACCGTCCTCGCCGAGGACGTCGGCGCCGCCGGTGATCTGTCCGGGGTCGAGGTGCTGGTCACCGCCGGCGGGACCCGGGAGCCCATCGATCCCGTGCGCTACCTCGGCAACCGGTCCAGCGGACGGATGGGCTTCGCCCTCGCCGCTGCGGCCGCGGCCCGCGGCGCGACGGTGCTGCTGGTCGCGGCCCCGAGCGAGCTGCCCACCCCCGATGGGGTGGCACGGATCGACGTGACCACGGCGCTCCAGATGCATGCGGCCGTGACCAGCCGAGCCGCCGAGGTGGACGTGATCCTGAAGGCCGCCGCGGTCGCCGATTTCCGTCCCGCGGAGACCGCCGCCTACAAGCTGAAGAAGGATCGGGGTGCACCCCAGCTCGAGCTCGTGCCCAACCCCGACATCCTCGCCGAGCTCGGCGCGAGCCGGGGGAGCGCCGATCGGCCGATCCTGGTCGGTTTCGCGGCGGAGACCGACGACCTCGAGGCGAACGGTCGGGCCAAGCTGGCCGCCAAGGGTGCCGATCTGTTGGTGGTCAACGACGTCTCCGCCTCAGATGCGGGCTTCGAGGTCGACACCAACCGGGTCGTCATCCTGGCGCGCGAGGGCGCCCGCACGGAGGTGGCGTTGGCTTCCAAGCGGGAGATCGCCGACCGGATCCTCGATGTCGTCGTGGAACAGCTCGCTCGTATGAAGCGACACGTCGTTTGAGCACGTTCTCTGGAGCGTGAGCTGCTGACGGGCCTGTGGCCTGCGGCGTTGCGTCGGCGACCTGTTGCTGACGGAGCGACTCGTCAGCTCCGCTGCACGGCCCGATGGTCCTACCGGGATGGCACGTCGAGTCGCTCCGATGCCAGCGCTCATCGGAGGGTTTCGCGGTGCCCCAGCATGAGCCACCGTGGGAGGGTCGAACGTGGCAGAGCAGCGACACTGCCACATCTGGTTCACGGCGGGTGGACTGCGGTACTGCGGGCCAAGGACCGTACGGGCGATCCACTCCTCGGACTGGAGTCGTGGCTGGTTGTGATCGATGGCGCTCGGTCAGTCTTCCTGCAGTCGGGTAGCAGCCACGGCGTAGGCGATGAGGTCTCGACGTGGGCCGATGCAGAGCACCTCGACCTGTTGGACGTCGGTGTTGGATGGCAGCAGCCGGTAGACCAGCCGCAGCGACGGGCCGAGGTTGTCGCCGTCGGGGGTGATCTCGTCGGGACCGAGCTTGACCTTCCGACAGGTGGATAGGTCGCCGGTCTGCGCATGCTCGGTGAGCCAGTCGCCGAGCAAGGGCTCGCCCGGGAGCAACGCGATCGACTGACGGGCCTCCGCGAACGCCTCATCCCCGAACTGGTTGCGAACGCGCCGCAGGTCATCGACGACCGCGTCGTGCCACCGAAGTGGCAGGCTCACGCCGGCTCGTCCACGGCGGCGAAGAGCTCATCGACGGTGCCCTCGGAGAATCGGCCGTCGGCGAGCCGGTCACGGACCATTGCCACGGCTCCGAGCCGTTCGAGCTCCTCCAACTGGCGGACGGCTACGCAGCGCAGCCCGCGGGTTCCAAGACCCCGAAGCGTTCATCACCGTGATCATGCTCGACCGGGCCGACCTCGCACCCGACCTGCCCTGGGCCACCGCCTCATGACCCACGGCACCGGCAGTTGACCCGGATTTCCTTTGGTATGCCGGCTGGACGTTAGCGAGGTCGCTTGGTTCCAACGGTGCACCAAGACGCTCGCCTACCCCTGGGCGGATGGGCGGAGCTCCACGCGTCGCCGACAGCCGCCCCACGATGGGCTGGCAGGCAGAGGACCGACCGCGACGGGATGTTCGGTCCGCATGCCGAACGTCTCGCACGCCCGACCCATACCATTACGCCCGCTTGCGTTGTCCCGTGGGTGGCAGAGCCACCGGCGTCAGGTGGTGCCGCGTCCTACCGGTTGAGCTCGGTGGCCAGGTCCGGCACCGCTCTGGCGAGGCGTTGATCGGTGGTGAGGAGTCCGCAGTCGAGGTCGCGCGCGGCGGCGACGTACAGCGCGTCGCGCGCGGCGATGTTGTCTCGCATCCGCCAGGCAGCATCCAACAGCGCACCACCGATCGGGACGCGACGAACGTCCAGCTGTGCGAGCCGTCGCAACAGTTCGTTGACCTCGTCGGCGGCGAGCTCTCCAGCACGGTGGAGTCGCGCTAGTCCCGAGAAGACCTCGGCATCCAGATGCGCGACGCTGATCAGCGTCGCATCGGTGTCATCGGCCAGCCGTCGACGGACGCGCTCTCCGTCGTCACTGCGAACGAGCAGGTCGATGACTGCTGACGCGTCGAGGACGTAGATCACGGGAGCTCTTCGCGGGCCTCGCGAACCACCGTTGCCCCCGACACGCCTCGGTGGCGCGGTAGCTCTTCGAGCCGGCTGAGCCAGTCGGGGAGCGCAGGGACGGCTGTCGAGCGCTCGAGCAGTCGGGCGACGTAGGTCTGGAGGCTGACACCAGCATCCTGCGCGCGCCGCTTGAGCTCCTCATGCGTTTCGGGTGCGAGCCCTCGGATCAGCAGGTCGCCCATCGTCCCCCTCCCAGTCGCTATCACAATGATAGCTCAGAACTGGTGGCGATCGACGGGACAGGACGACGTGTGCGCAACGCCCGTTACAACCCGCCACGATCCCGAGCCGAAGAGGGGGTCGCCGTACGGTCCTTGGCCCGCAGGACCGTGATAGACGACGGTCACGGCTGCGCGCACCCACGGATGGCGTTGATGTAGCCGGATCGAACCCGAGAGGACCGCCTAC
>JBBDSW010000103.1:0-1082 GCA_040904745.1 Nitriliruptoraceae bacterium | reverse complement strand
CAGCCGTCGAAGTCCTCACACCACCCTAACTGAACGGTATTGGGACTAGGCGATGTCGGCGGGCCGGCCCTGGTGTTCGTAGGTCAGAAAGCCCGCCTGCACCACCTTCACGCTGGGCACGTCGGAATCGGTGAGCTTCGAAGACAGCGGATTGAGCATGACTGGCGAGACGTCCACCGCGACGACACGCGCACACACCTTGGCGGCCGCTACTGCGAGCTGCCCAGTTCCGGGACCGACGTCGACCAATACCGAGTAGCCATCGAACCCATGTTGCAGCAGCGCCAGTTCCTGAGCGGAGTCGGCGTCTTCCTTGTGGTCGTAGCTCCACGCGTGCTCAGCGTCGAGGTTCTCTCGTCCCGCGCTTCTCAGCTCGTCAAGAATCTATCCTGGCGACACCGCACGCCCCGATCCCGATCGACTCATCGCTCTCATCCCCGAAGACTCCAGGACTCCTGGGACCGTAGCGTCTGTGTGGTGAGCGGGAACGGCTGAGATTGGCCTCTGAACCGGGGTTCTCGGTGCTTCTGTGTCGTCGGGGATGCTCGCTTCCGCACCCTAGATATGAGATAATCACTCTCAAGGTTTAAGGCGACTGGGAGTGATGAGGATGGCGTCGGTGACCGGGCAGATGCCGCTACCCCTGCGGCCCGAGGGGGCGGTCGCGATCGGGGACGCGGCCTGCCTCGTCGTCGACGAGCAGGGCGGGGCGGTGTGGGTGTGGGGCACGCTGTGGTGGTCGTGGCAGGCCGGGGATGATGCGGGCCGGCGGCTCGCGGTGGTGCAGTTGGCGCTGGCCAAGATCGCCAGACGGGTCCAGATCGCGGCCGCGTTCGGGGTCACCCCGGAGACGGTGTGGCGCTGGTGCCGGGACTACCAGGCCGACGGGATCGCCGGGCTGGCACCGTCCAAGCCCGGACCGAAGGGGGCGTGGAAGCTCACCGACGACATCGTCGAACAGATCGTGACGCTCGACGCCGAGGGGCTCACGCAAGCGGCGGTCGCCGAGCAGGTAGGGGTGTCGACGTTCTCGGTCCGTCAGGTGCTGCGCGAGCGTTCACCGCAGGTCGTCGATGACACCA
>JBBDSW010000102.1:0-6401 GCA_040904745.1 Nitriliruptoraceae bacterium | reverse complement strand
GCACGGCTTAGTAACCGATCTCGGCATGACCAACTTCACCCACTGGAGGATCCGGGTCCTGCTCTACGCCGGCCGCCCCAACTGGACCAAGCTCCCCACCCTCACCCCAGCATGACCCCGCTCAGATGCGAAGAGCCGGTTTCCTGGACGAACGTGGCGAGCAGTGTACTCGCTGAATCCCGCTCTCAAAAAGCGGGTTCGGAGTCGGCACCCGTCCCGCGACGGGGTCTTCGCCGGACGCTGGGATCTGTGCGGGGGGCCGCCCGCAAGGGCGGTCCCTACGGCGATCAGGTTCCGGGGGTCTGCCCATCGTCAATGACCATCCCCGGCTCGTTGGAGCAGTGGCGCCGCTGGTCCGGGCTCCCTCTGGAGGCCTCCGGCCCGGTGGTGGTGCCGGGCGCGCTGGTCCCCCTGCACGTGGACGTCGACCAGAACCACGCGGTCTACGTCGCACCGAACGTCTGGGTCGTGCACGAGCCGTGACCGTCACCCCGTGCTCGGCCACCGGTTGTTGCCGTGGCGGCGCACGGGGTGACCATCCGGGCACCTGCCCGGATGGTCCCTGCGGCTCAGAACACGCGGATGGGAACCTCTGCCGGGGCGTCCAGGAGGTCATCGAGCTCATCGTCCAGCTTGCACAGGGTGAGCGAGAGACCGGCCATGTCCAGCGAGGTGCAGTACTCGTTGACGTAGGACCGACGAACGTTGATGCCACGTTCGCTGAGCTTGTCGTGTGCGATCCCGTACACGAGGTAGAGCTCGGAGATCGGCGTGCCACCGAGTCCGTTGATCATGAGCGCGACGTCGTCACCTGACTCGTAGGGCAGATCGGTCACTACGGCTTCGAGCAGGTCGTCCACGATCTCGTTGGCGCTCTTCAGCTTCTCACGGCTACGCCCCGGCTCGCCGTGGATGCCGACGCCGACCTCCATCTCGTCGTCCCCGATCTCGAACAGCGGGGAGCCCTTCGCCGGCGGGGTGCACGAGGTCAACGCCACACCCATGGTGCGCGTTACGTCATTGACACGGTTGCCGAGCTCGACCAGTTCATCCAGCGATGCGCCGCGTTCGGAGGCGGCACCGACGGCCTTGATGACGAAGAAGTTGCCGGCAACCCCGCGGCGACCGGTGGTGTAGAGGGAGTCCTTGACCGCGACGTCATCGTTGCAGACGATCGTGCCGACGCTGATGCCCTCTGCCTCTGCCAACTCGCGACCCATGTCGAAGGCCATGCGGTCGCCGGTGTAGTTGTTGATGATGTGCAGCACGCCCTTCTTGCTGTTCAACAACTTCGTCGATTCGACCACGAAGTCCGTGGGTGGTCCGGCGAACACGTCGCCGGGGCAGGCGCCGTCCAGCATGCCCTTGCCGACGATCATCACATGCGCGGGTTCATGGCCCGATCCCGAACCCTGGAGGATGGAGACCTTGTCGTCGTTGGGCATGTCGGCCCGCATGATGAGGTTGTAGTCGGGGACGTACTTCAGCATCCCCGGGTTGGCCAGCATGATGCCCTCGAGCATCTCTGGGACGAAGTCCTTGGGGTCGTTGACGAACTTCTTCACTGCTGCTCCTTCTCTGGTTCCTACGGGGTGCCTGACCTACTCCGTGTCCTGGTTCAGCGCCGCGGAGACCTTCTCGAACATCACGGCCACCGCGATGGCACCCGGGTCGACGGACTCCCGGCTGCGCTCGCCTGTGTAGGACGCGCGACCGCGCTTGGCGATCATGCCGAGGGTGTTCTCGGCGCAGGTCCGTGCTTCCACCGCGGCGGCCGCCACCGCCTCGTTCCGGCTGGCGCCGCTGGTCAGCGACTCCTCCAGGACGTTGGTCGCCGGCACCAGCGCATCGAGCAGGGTCTTGTCGCCCAGCTCAGCCTTGCCACGCGCCTGGATCCCCTCGGCGGCTGCCCTGAGCGCAGCCACGACCTCGGCTCCCGAGGGGTCCTCCTTGCCGCTCAGTGCCGCACCCGCGCGCAGGAACGCCGTGCTCCAGATGGGCCCGGAGACGCCGCCGACACGGCTCGAGAGGATGATCGCCGTGGCCTTCAGGAGACCGCCGACGTCGTCGTACTTCAGCTCGTCCCACTGATCCAGCAGCTTGTTGAAGCCCGCTGCCAGTGAGTGGCCGAAGTCACCATCGGCAACGGCCGCGTCCAGATCGCTGAAGTACACCTCGTTCTCGCTGGCGGTCTCTGCGATGGTTCGCACGATCCGCTCAGCGTCCAGCAAGGCTGCTGTGCTCACGGGTCCTCCTCTACCTTGTGACGCCGATGATGGTTGTTCCTCCGCCGCGACCGGCGGCTTACTGACCCGGACTCGAGCCCGGCGCCATCCCCGCGGCCTCGTTTGCAGCACGCGCGGCGTTCATGAACCGACGCTGGTAGCTCACCACCTGCGGCGCACTGGTCCAGCGGGCGAGGTAGCTGGGCTCAGTCGTGACGACGATGCGGTGGTGCAGATCGAGGAACTCGGGCTCGGTCAGCATCGCCATGATCTCGGGGAACCAGGTCGGTCCCTCCATACTGCAGATGATCAGGCGCGTGTCCTCGAGGTGAGCCGTCCGCAGCCACCGCAGCGCCTGGCGGGCCGAGTCGAGACCATCGGCGCCTTCATCGGTGACGCGACGGTTGTAGAGGTAGGCCCGTGCGATCTCGAGCACCTCGAGCAGATCGGTGTCGGTGTCACGGGCCGACAGGTAGTCCTGCTTGAGCATGAACTCCCGCAGCTGCTTGAGGAACGCCGGGTCACCACTCACCTCGTAGGCCGCGACGAGCCCCTGGAACGTGCGGGTCGCGACGCGACGGTGACGCAGGAAGGCGTTGATGAAGTAGGGCCGCGCCTGCAGCGCCAAGGCCACCTGATGCGGCTCGAACATGAGCGTGAAGTTCACCCGGTAGCCCCGCTCGTGCAGCTGCAGCGCGAGGCGATGGCCGTACAGGGCGTCAGCGGTACGGGCCGCGTCGTAGCGAACATCGAGTCGCTTGTCACCGTCGAGCAGTTGCGTGACGTTCTCCGCGTTGACTGGCCCGGTGTGGGGCACCTTGATCACCAGGCGGTGCGGGGAGATGATCTCCTCGTAGCCCTGGATCTGCTCGAGGATCTGGCCGAAGTCGACGAACGGGTTGTTCAGCTCCACGCTCATGTCGCAGCCTGGGCCGAGGACCCGAGCGAGCTCGGTCATCACCTCCTCGAGGGTGTGAAAGCGGTGGTCGACGTTGGCCTTGGGCTCGTTCAGGAAGAGGTCGTAGACGATCCCGGGGTTGCAGGTCAGGTTCGCCACGAGCCCGGCACACGGCGCCACCTCGTACGGGTTGGCCGAATCGACGGAGAACAGCAGAGGTGTGGGGCGGGGCTCGCCGTTGCGATCGCACGAGATGTCGCGGGCGAGGTCCACCCACACGGTGCCGCTCGCGTCCGTGCTCCACTCGATCCTGAAGCCCGCCGGCGTCGCATGTGAGGGAGTCGCGGCCTCGAACTCGTCGACGACCTGCCGGAAGCGTTCGGACACGCCGATGCCCGCGACCGAGGGGCTGTGCTCGGCGGCAGCGTCGAGGACACGGCCCGGGACGCGTGCCACGTACTCCTCGTGCCCCCGTACGACGGGGGGCAACCCAGAGCCCTGCCTGCCGTCGGTCGTGGACGTCGATTCGCGACCGCGCTCATTCGCCGGATGGGTGACGGTCGCCCGTGTCATGTTCGCCTCGGCACTGATCGCCGGCAGCTTTCGGAGGCTGTGGTGCGGGAATGAATGATGAAGAATCGCCCGTACGCGGACAAGGGCCTCCCGGCTCTACAAGGCCCGAACCACCCTGCTCTACACTCCCGGCCGGCAGTGGCGGGAGCGTCGTGGTGCACGTCCAAGGCCGGTCGCATCGCTGCAGTTGACGTCCTCGTCGCCCGATCGCAGACTCACGGTCGGCGGCAGACGCCGCCTCGGACTCCGGACCAGGATCGAACATGCCAGCAGCACGAACGCTCGACCTCGTCACTGCGGGACGTGACGGTGGGTACGCCGTGGCGGCAGTGAACATCGTCGATGACCTCTCTGTTCGTGCGGTCGTCGCCGCAGCTGAGGACCTGGACGCGCCGATCATCCTTCAAACCTCGGTGAAGACGCTGCGGGGGTCCGGCGCCCTGCTGATGCAGCGCATCGTGCGCACGGTGGCCGATGCCGCGAGCGTGCCGGTCGCGCTGCATCTCGATCACTGCCCTCACCGCGACGTCATCACGGTGGCTCTCGATGCAGGGTGGTCCTCGGTACTGTTCGATGCTTCCGATCGATCCTACGACCAGGCGCATGAGGAGACGACAGAGGTGGTCGCCGAGGCTCACGCGGTCGGTGCAGCGGTCGAGTGCGAAATCGAGAACATCACGGGTGTCGAGGACGACATCGGCTCGAACGAGGAGGTCGATCCCTACCCCGTCGAGATGCTGGTGGCGTTCGCGGAGGAGACCGGCAGCGACCTGATCGCTCCAGCGCTCGGGACTGCGCATGGACTCTACACGTTGGCTCCACGGCTACGACCGGATCGCGCTCGAGCGCTGCGCGAGCTCACCGATCTCCCGCTCGTCCTACACGGCGGCACCGGGCTACCTGCGGAGGACTTCACCCGGTTCATCCGGGCAGGTGTGTCGAAGATCAACATCTCGACAGCGCTGAAGCTCGCGTACATGAGGTCCGCCGCCGCGCACCTCGAGGACGCGGCCCGGACCGGCAAGTACGAGCCGGTCAAGATGTTCGATGACATCTTCGCCGGGGTGCGCGACGAGATCGCGATGCACCTCGAGATGTTCGGCTGCGCCGGCAAGGCCTCGGCGCACGAGGCCCGTGCATGAGCGACGACCGAACCCTGATCTTCGACTGCGACGGAGTGCTCGCGGACACCGAACTCGACGGCCACCTCGTCGCGTTCAACCAGGCCTTCCGCGAGTTCGGGCACGACATCGCCTGGTCACCCGACGAGTACGCCGTCCTTCTGGAGGTCGGTGGTGGCAAGGAGCGTCTGCGCACCTATCTCGCCGAGCATCCTGAGATCGACGTCGCTCAGGGCGGGGACACCGATGACGCCGTGGCTGCGCTGCACCGTCGAAAGAGTCAGATCTACATCGACCTGGTCGATGCCGGCGCCCTCCCCGGACGTCCTGGTGTCAGGCGACTCGTCCACCAGGCCCTCGACCGCGGCTGGCGCGTGGCGGTGGCCTCGACCTCCTCGGAGCACAGCGTCAAGGCGGTCCTGCGTGCGGTAGTCGGCGACGACGATGTCGCACGGATCAGCGGAATGTTCGCCGGCGACATCGTGGCCGCGAAGAAGCCTGCCCCCGACATCTACGAGCTTGCGATGCGAGAGCTCGGCGCCGAACCGGCAAGCACGATCGTCATCGAGGACTCGCCGCCCGGAGCGCTCGCCGCACATCGTGCGGGGCTGCGCCACATCGTGACTGTCAGCCACTTCACGAAGGACGCTGTGTTCCCGTACGCCAGCGCGGTGCTCGACCACCTCGGCGAGCCTGGTGTCGCAGCCACGCTGCTCGCCGGCGCTGACGTGCGCGATCCAGCTGGAATCGTCGACCTCGACAACCTCGAGACCGTTCTCACCTGAGCCTGTCGAGTGCCCGTGGCGGCTGTACCCCGCGCGGGTCGCCGGGCCAGGGGTGAGCGTCGACATGCTCGTCCACCGACAGCGGATCATCCGGGCTTTCGTCCGTCGGGATGGTGTGTGCCTTTGACCGCACCTGCCTCGCCGGTGACGAAGTCGTTGGCCAGGTAGCTCACCACGTCATCGGTAGACAGCACCTTCGCGACCGTGCTGTTGGCGATCGTCGACGCCGTCTGCTGGTTGGCGGTCGCCGTCGCGACCGCGTCATCGACCACCACCACGTCGTAGCCGCGGGAGTTGCCCGCGTAGGCGGTGCTGAGGACGCACTCGTCGGTCCACAGGCCCACGATCACGATCGTGTCGATGTCGAGCGTCCTGAGCTTGCCGTCCAGGTAGGACTCGCCGTTGTCGTCGAAGGTCCAGAACATGTCCAGATGATTGCCGAGGTAGAACCAGCCCTCCGACCGAGGGGCGTGACATCCCGCTTCGACGGACAGGTTCTCACCCGCCGCCGGGGACCTCGCTACCGGGGACCCTGGCGTCTCCCCGGACCGGACTCGCACCGGCTGGCCGACACTGAGCTTGTCGCTCGGTTACATCATCATCACCCCTTTCAGGTGACACACGCCCGAGCTACTGGGCGCACTCAGGACCCCTGGACTCTTGGTGCCGTGAGGTAGTTCATGTAGCGCCGGGGTGGGGTTTGACGGTGTAGTGGAGGACGTGGTTGTGTGTCGGGGTAGAGGGTCTGGGTGTCGTTGAGCAGCTGACAGATCGCGGCGAGTGCGCGGGTGCGGCGGGG
>JBBDSW010000101.1:0-1088 GCA_040904745.1 Nitriliruptoraceae bacterium | reverse complement strand
CTCCACCACGAGAACGACTCGTAGCCCCCGCTACGGGGCGCTTTTCGTTGAGTACCTTTCGTTGGTGGCCCTCCGGAAGTACGCAGAAGTACGCGAACGGGAGCGGCGTTCCAGGTTCTGGCCGTGTGGGGTGTGGGCCGCCACGGCGCCGGGCCGGCGCGCCGGGGGGCGTTGCCGTGTGTCCACGGTGACGAGTTCCGTTCGTTCACGAGTCACCCGTGAGTGGCGCCGCGAAGACGTTCCGCCCGCGCTGTATTGCATGACGTTAGATAGACATCTAGGCGACTTTAGGCTACTGGTACCGGGTACGCTGAGGCAGCGATGGGACGTCGGGCGCAGGAGGACGCGGATGAGCACGGTCACGACGCTGCTCGACGACATGCTCGAGTCCCACATCGTGGATGCCCCGGACATCGCGCGGGTCCTGGGAACGACGCCCCGGTCGGTGGCTCGCTGGACGACGACGGGAGTGGCGCCGCGACGACAGAACGAGGAGCGGCTGCTCGAGCTGAAGGCCGTGGTCGATGTGCTGCGCGAGGTGATGCGCGACGAGCCAGCTCGACTGTGGCTACGCAGCCCGGTGCCGGCGCTCGACTACGACAAGCCGATGGACCTGATCGAGCAGGGCGAGTACCGCCGGGTGATCGGTGCGATCCTGTCGATTGGTGAGGGCGTCACCGCCTGATGGCACTCGACCGGACCCGCATCGCCACCGCCCCGCGAGTCGCGCACGCCGTCTCCACGTACCGCAACCAGTCCCCACGTTACGACCCGCGTAGCGGCGAGGGTGCAAGGATCAACGGTGGCCGGTTCAACCCGCCCGGCAGCTTCCCGACCCTGTATCTGTGCGAGACCCGAGGGTGCGTGGTCGCCGAGCTGACTCGGCAGGGCACCCGGCACGTCGTCGGGATGGAAGGGCTGCTGCCCCGGGTGCTGTACCGCTACGACCTCGAACTGCACCGGGTGCTCGACCTCACCGACTCGGACACGCGCTCATCTTGGCATCGCTGTCGAGGAGCTCGTGGCCGACGACTGGGCGCTGTGCCAGCAGGTCGGGTCTGAGGCGTACGGGGTTGGCGACCAGGCAA
>JBBDSW010000100.1:0-6422 GCA_040904745.1 Nitriliruptoraceae bacterium | reverse complement strand
ACGATGTCGGCAAACCCGTGCCAACCCTGGCTCGCGCCTGCCTCCACCGAGAGGACCGGACGGCCCGGGGGGACGAGGCGCTGCCGCTCGCCGGCTGGCCGATCGCGCAACCGTT
The DNA here is from genome assembly GCA_040904745.1 of Nitriliruptoraceae bacterium. Classification (GTDB taxonomy): domain Bacteria; phylum Actinomycetota; class Nitriliruptoria; order Nitriliruptorales; family Nitriliruptoraceae; genus T1Sed10-7. The sequence goes on along the minus strand of JBBDSW010000100.1, from coordinate 6,307 downwards.
CCCAGCTGGGCAGGGAGACGACGCGTGTGGCGACGCCGCGGCGCGCGAGCAGGTCGCGTGCAGCGAGCGCGACCTGCACCTCGGATCCGGTGACGAGAATGGTGGCGTCGACGCCGTCGGCCACAACCGCGCCGGCAACGTCGACCTCCAGCGTCGGGAGCGACGGCAGGAGTTGGCGGGACAGGATCAGGGAGGTGGGTCCGTCGAACTCCAGGGCTGCACGCCACGCTGCAGCGGTCTCATTGCCGTCGGCGGGTCTGACGACGTTCAGTCCGGGGATCGCGCGCAGACTCGCGAGGTGCTCGATCGGTTGGTGTGTGGAGCCGTCCTCACCCATCCCGACCGAGTCGTGTGTGAACACGAACACGACGCGCAGACGTATCAACGCGGCGAGGTGCAAGGTCGGACGCAGGTAGTCGCTGAAGACGAGGAATGTGGCCCCGAAGGGCCGCCGCCCTCCGTGGGCCGCGAGTCCAATCAGGACGGCACCCATGGCATGCTCGCGGACACCGGAGTGGAAGTTGCGGCCGTCCCATGAGCGGCGGCGACGTCGCCGCCGCCCTCGATGGTGGTGTTGGTCGACGGAGCGAGATCGGCGCTGCCGTCGACCAGTTCGGGAACGACCGGAGCCAGGGCGCTGATGACCTCTCCCGAGCGTGTGCGCGTCGTCGCGGCGCCGGCGTCGAGGGGAACCCGGGCAGGTGATCAGTCCAGCCGTCCGGGAGTCGGCCGCTGCTGCGACGATCCAGCTCTGCAGCCAGCTGTGGGTGCACCTATCGGTAGGCCGAGAACCGCTCGTCCCACCGCGTGCGCGCGACCGCCTGGTGGCGTGCTCCTGCTCGCCAGTAGGCGTGCACCTCATTGGGCACCTCGAATGGCGCGTGCGGCCAGCCCAGACGTTCCCGGGCGGCGTCGAGCGCCTCCTCGCCGAGCGGGGATCCGTGCGCACCCGCGTCGTCCTGCATCGGCGAGCCGTACCCGATGTGGCTCCCCACGACCACGAGCGTCGGTTGTGTGGTCTCCGCCCGCCCGCCTCGACGGCGCCATCGAGCGTCGTGAGGTCGTCGACATCGTCGACGCGCAGCACCTGCCAGCGCTAGGCCCGGTACCGCTCGGCGACCTGCTCGCAGAACGCGAGATCGGTGGAACCCTCGATGGAGATGTGGTTGTCGGCGTAGACGACCGTCAACCGGTCGAGACCGAGGGCCCGGGCCAGTGAGCCGGCTTCCGAGGAGACCCCCTCCATCATGTCGCCGTCGCTGGCGATCACCCAGGTCCGGTGATCCACGACGGTGTGCCCGGGCCGGTTGAACCGGGCGGCAAGCATCCGCTCGGCGACGCCCAACCCGACGGCCATGCTGATGTCCTGCCCGAGTGGATCCGTAGTCACCTCGACACCCGCGGTGTGGCCTCGCTCGGGATGGCCGGGCGTCCTCGAGCCCAGCTGGCGGAAAGCGCGCAGGCCGTCGAGCGTGACGTCGTAGCCGGCCAGGTGCAGCGCGGTGTACTGCAGGATGCTGGCGTGCCCCGCGGACAGGGACGAACCGATCCCAGTCGAACCACGTCGGATCGTCGGGATCGTGGTGCATCCAGCCGGTCTAGAGGCGCGCGGCGAGTGGCGCCAGCGCCATGGCGGTCCCGGGGTGGCCGGAACCGGCGCGTTCGACGGTATCGGCGGCGAGGAACCGCACCACGTCAAGGGCGTCGCGTTCGGTGCCACGAGGGAGGGGCGGATGGTCACCGTGGCCGCGTGCGACGATATCGTCGCGCCACTCGGCCGCATGCTGGGTGATCATGTCTTCTCCGGTTCGGCAGTGGTGCGCATCGGGTCGAGTCGCGAGGCGGCCGCGGTGTCGAGGAGCAGCCGAGCCTGCCGCAGGGTGACGTTCGCGGCCGGGAGCGCCCGGTCGCCGTCCACGACGCGTCGCACCACGGTCGCCTTCTCGGCGCCGCCGACGAGCCACAGCGCGTCACGTGCAGCGTTGAGGATCGGCAGGGTCAGGGTCATGCGCCGTCGCCCGTGAAGGAGAGGTGTCATCGCGACTGGCGGTGCGTCGGCGTTCAGCAGCGGACTACCGGGGGCCAGTGATGCGGTGTGGCCGTCGGTACCTATGCCCAGGTGGACCAGGTCCAGGCGCAGGTCGGGATCGGTGACGGCGCGGAGCAGTTCGGCGTAGCGCTCGGCAGCGGCCTCGAGATCGGGATCCTCGACAGGCATCGGGTGGATGTGCGCCTGCGGGACGGGGACGTGGGCGAGCAGGCCCGCCCGTAGCCCGCTCAGGTTCCGGTCGGGGTGGTCCGGCGGTGCGACCCGTTCGTCGACCTGCAGGATGTCGACCGATGGCCACGGCACCTCCGCGTCGGCCAGTCCGGCGAACAGCGACGCGGCACCGGAGCCGCCACTGAACGCCACGGTGGCCCGGCCGCGTCGGCGCACCGCCTCGCGGAGGACGACCGACACGCGGGCGGCCGCCTGGGCCCCCAAGCGGTCCTCTGCCACGATCTCGATCTTCACGTTGCACCTGGCACGTGGCTGCGGTCGTTCCACTCCTCGAGGATGCGGAGCCCGCGCTTCCAACCGAGGACGCTGAGCCCGCCGGTTCCGAGCCGGAGGTGGCGGCCCTCGCCGAGGGGCAGCCCGAGCCATCGGACGGTGAGTGCGGTGAGACTGTGCCCGTGACCGAAGACGAGGACGACACGCTGGTCCGGTCGCTCGGTGTCGTCAATCACGTCCGTGGCTCCTGATCGCTCGGCGCCAGGCTGCGGCTCCGACCAGCGCTGCGTCGTCGCCGAGCGCGGCCACGACGACCTCGATGGCTGTCGGCAGGTCAGGAGGACCGTGCTCGTCAAGGTGCGCTCGGATCGGCTGCACCAGCAGGTCGCCGTTGCGGCCGACCCCGCCGCCGAGGACGATCGCGCTCGGAGAAAACAGGAATGCGAGGTTGCCCACGCCGGTGGCGATCACGCTCACGAACTCGTCCCAGATCGAGATCGCGTCGGGATGGCCCGCGTGAACGAGCGCGACGAACTGCGCCCCGTCCGATGGGAGGCCAGCGGCCGTGGCGCGCTCTCCGAGTGCGGTGCCCGAAGCGAGTTCCTCGAAGCTCGCCGGCTCGCCGCGCGTCGCTGCGTGGTGGTCCAGCACCGTGTGGCCGACCTCGGCGAGCGATCGCGTCCCGGTGACCAGCCGCCGCTCGAGGAGCACGCCGGCGCCGACACCGGTCGAGACGGTCACGTAGACGACGTCCGCGTGGCTCTGTCCGGCGCCGAAGTAGGTTTCGCCGACGGCTGCCAGGTCGGCGTCGTTCGCCAGCGAGACGTCGACACCGAAGTGGTCTGCGAGGAGCCGCTCGTCGAGCGCGCTCGGCCAGTGGGCCGGCAGGTTCGGGGCGTGTTCGAGCCGTCCGCTCCCATGGTCCACCCGGCCGGGCACACCGATCACGGCCTGGTCGACGTCGCGGGCTGCGAGCACGTCGCCGACCAGCGCAACGAGTGCATCGGGGCACGTGGCGTCCTGCGGGGTCGGTTCGGCGCGCCGATCGAGCAGGTGACCGTCTGCCGTGACCACGGCAGACCGCATCCGGGTCCCCCCGAGATCGACGCCGAGCGTCATGGGCTCGTCACCCATCGGCCGCCCGCTCCGGCTCGTGCCAGCCACCGTCGCCGGCGATGAGGTCGTCGGCTTCTTCGGGGCCCCAGGATCCGGACTCGTAGGTCGAGGTGGGCGGCTGCGCTTCCAGCGCGGGTGCGACCACACGCCACGCCTCCTCGACGCCATCGGCACGCGCGAAGAGCCGCTGGTCGCCGTCGAGCGCGCTGTCGAGCAGCCTGGCATACGCCGGCTCCCGCGAGCCGTCCCTGCGTTCGTCGTAGTCGTAGACGAGGTCCACCGGTCGGCTGTGCAGCTCCTCGCCGGGACGCTTGATCTGCACGGAGAGCGAGACCCGCTCGCCGGGCTTGAGCCGGAACAGCAGGTGGTTGGGATGGGGCGGCTCGGCGTCCGAGCGGGCGAAGAACAGACGGGGGGGCTGCTTGAACTCGACCAGCACCTCGGTGGCGGTTGTCTCGAGGCACTTGCCGGTGCGGATGTAGAACGGCACGCCAGCCCACCGCCACGAGTCGATCTCGGCACGCAGCGCGACGAACGTCTCGACCTGCGAGTCCGGATCGACACCGTCCTCGTCGCGGTAGCCGCGGTACTGGCCACGCACCACCGCCGTCGGATCGAGTGGCGGCATCGCGGCGAGCACTTTCACTTTCTCGTCGCGCAGCGCCTTGGCGCCGGCGTCGACGGGCGGTTCCATCGCGACCATGGCGAGCACCTGGAGCAGATGGTTCTGTACGACGTCGCGGAGCGCGCCGACCTCTTCGTAGAACGACCCGCGTCCTTCGACGCCGAAGCTCTCGGCCATCGTGATCTGCACGCTGGCGACGTGGTGGCGGTTCCACGCCGGTTCGAACAGCAGGTTCGCGAATCGGAAGACGAGCAGGTCGAGGACCTCTTCCTTGCCGAGGAAGTGGTCGATCCGGAACACCGCGTCCTCGGGGAAGCGCTCGAGCACGCACCGGTTGAGTGCACGGGCCGAGGCGAGGTCGCGTCCGAACGGCTTTTCGAGCACCACCCGGCCGTGACGGTTGAGGCCCACCTCGGCCAGCCCGCCGACCACGGTCTCGAAGAGGCTCGGCGGGATCGCGAGGTAGAGCAAGGGCCGTTCGCAGCCACCGAGCGTTTCGGCCAGCCGCTGGTAGGTCGCCGGTTCGCGGTAGTCCCCTTCGACGTACGACAGTGCGGTGGCCAGTCGCTCGAAGGCTGCGGCGTCGATCCCGGGCCCGTGCTTTTCGATCGACTGGCGTGCGTTGTCGACCAGTTCGTCGTCGGACCACGCCGATGACGCGACGCCGACGACCGTGGCGGGCAGCGCGTCGGTGGCCGCGAGATGCTGCAATGCCGGGAACAGCTGCTTGCGGGCGAGGTCCCCGGTCGCACCGAAGATCACCAGGGCGTCGCTGCGGCCGTTCATGATGGGCGGGTGGCGTGGCCACCGAACTGGTTGCGCAGTGTCGCGATGGCTCGCATCGCCGGTGAGTCGTCCTGACGCGAGGCGAAGCGGGCGAACAGAGCCGCCGAGATGGCAGGCACGGGCACAGCGTTGGCGATGGCCTCCTCGACGGTCCAGCGTCCCTCACCCGAATCTTCGGCATAGCCGCGAACCGAGCCGAGGGAGGGGTCGTTCGACACGCCATCCGCGAGCAGGTCGAGCAGCCAGGATCGGACGACGCTGCCGTGTCGCCACACCTCCAGCGATGCGGGGACGTCGATGTCGAGGTCGGTGGCGGCGAGCAGCTCGTAGCCCTCGGCGTACGCCTGCATCAGTGCATACTCGACCCCGTTGTGGACCATCTTGACGAAGTGTCCGGCACCGACGGGGCCGACGTGCGCGAGTCCGCCGTCGGTGACCAGCGTGTCGAGGATCGGTCGGAGGTGGTCGACGTCATCGGCAGCCCCGCCCACCATGATGCAGTAGCCCTCGGCCAGGCCCCACACGCCACCGGAGACGCCGGCGTCGACGAAGCCGATACCTCGTCCGGCCAGCAGCTCGGCGTCGCGTTGCGAGTCTCGGAAGTTGGAGTTGCCGCCGTCGACGACGAGGTCTCCGGGCGACAGCCGCTCGCCGAGGGCCTCGATCGTCGTCCGTGTGGCTTCGCCTGCTGGCACCATGACCCAGACGACTCGGCGCGGCTGGCCGTCCAGGGCGGTCACCGCCTCGTCGAGGCTGGTGACGTCCGCCTTGTCGGGGTCGCGGTCGTAACCGACGACCTCATGTCCGCGGCGGCGTAGTCGCTCGGCCATGTTCGCGCCCATCCTGCCCAGACCAACCATCGCGAGCTTCATGCGTCGGTGATTCACGAAGGGTCCTGTCGTCGCAGCGGCCGGCCGCCGACTCGACGAGCGGCCACCCAAGGGAACCGGTCGTCCGCTCACGCTCTTACTGTCGAACGACCGGGTCGAGCCAGCCGCTCGTCCGCGGGCTTCCACCCGTCGGCTGGCCGGGCCGAAGCCATCAGGTCGGGCAGTCGACGCTCTCTGGCCCGCGGCCGCGGAATGCGCTGGCGAACGCCTCCAACAGCACCGGGTCCGCGGTCTCCAGTTCCATGCGACGGGTCCAGGCCGTGGCGACGATCGGGGCGTCCAGGCCGGGGTTGGGGGCCACCAGCACGTCGCTGTCGTAGCCGTCGGCCAGGGCTTCGAGTGCCGCCAGGTCGGCGTCGCCGATCTGGTGCGGCAGGTATTGGAAGGCGACCGCGC
>JBBDSW010000099.1:0-6425 GCA_040904745.1 Nitriliruptoraceae bacterium | reverse complement strand
GCCGCCCGGTCGATCCGTCCGCCGGCCACCTCCGCATCGTCCTGCAGCCGCCGGGCGACCGCCTCGCGCAGCCCGTCAGCGACCGTCGATCGGCCACCGGAGACCACGGGGGCCGCAGAAGCTCGCGTTCCCCGGCCAGCGGTCCGCACACCAGCCACCTCCGGGGCGACGGCCGCAGCCACGCTCCCGTCGCGGTCCATCACCTCGTCGTCCATGCCTCCTGCCGATCCCGCCCCCGGGTCCGGTCGCTGCTGGTCGTCGGTCGCGTCTGTCTGCTGGCCTCAGGCGCTGCCCGTCGGTGGTCAGCCCACACCTCGCCGTCCCCGTGCCGTGACCCCGGGGCACGGACCATCGCCGACGAACCGGTGAGCAGTGGTCGCAGGCCAGCGATCCAGCGTCCCGGCAGCCCCGCGGGCACGCGGTGTGCAACACCGGCGCGGGCCACCCGTAGCGAGTGCGGAAGCCGGATCGCCCGGCGGCCGGCGAGGGCATCCCCGAGCGCCCGGGCCGGGAGGGGACCGTCACCGACGACCACCACGGCCGCGGCGGTCGTGCGTTCGAGCGCCCATAGACCGGCCGCATCGGCGCGGCAGACCAGCACGTCGCAGTCGGGGCTCGCGCCCACGTCGACGACGAACGCCTCGATACGCGGGTCGGTGAGCTCCGGGAGCGGCGCCTGATCGGTCAGGAGGACGGTCCGGGCGGCGTCGAGACCGGGCAGCCGATCGGCGCCACTCCACAGGTCGCCGTCGGCGAGCGCAGCGGCCGGCACCGGCCGCCACGGCAGCCCTTGACCACGCACGGCGACCAGCGTGGTCGTACCTGACCAGGCCTTGAGGCCGGCCAACGCCATGGCGACCGTGGTGGTACCGACTCCACCGGCGCTCCCCCCGACGACGAGCAGCGAGGCGGTCCCGGTGCGTTCGACCGGCGCGGCCAGAACGGTCGCTGCCAGGCGCGGCAGCTCATCACGCTGGCTCGGCCACCCGAGGACCGGCGTGGACGGGGCGGACTGGGCCAGCGTCGCAGCGGCGACGGGGGCGGCGTCGTCCGGGACCAGCAGGATCTCCGGGAGCACGCGCGCCGCCTGGCGGCTGCTCGCCTCGCCGGGGCGGTCCGCTGAGGCGTGATCGCGGAGGCGCAGGACCGGGGGAACAGGATCGTCGACGCCCTCCCCGTCGACCCCACCGATGACCTGCCAACCGAGCGTGCCCTCCAGCCAGCTACCAACGGCGTCCCGGTGCGCGCCGGACAGTGCCAACGCGACCGGCAGGGCTGAGGCGGCCGACGAGGCCGGAACAGCCGACGACCCTGCCGCGTCCTCCCCGTCCATCGGCACCCTCGCGCTCCTCGGTCATCTGGCACCCGGCTCCTGCCCGGTGAGGGACGGGACGCTACGTGTGACCGATCCCTCATCGGCAGCGAGCACACGGCTACCTGTGGATATCCGATCACCGGCCGTCCCGACCGGTGGGAGCGGGGCGTGGTCGCCACTGCTCACTACCCTCGGAGCGCGCCCGCAGCACGGCCAGGCGACACGGAAGGGGGGTGCGTGGACGAGCATCGGAAGCAGCCGGACGAGCGCGACCAGACGCCTGACCTCGACGCCCTCCCGGCACACGTCCGCCACCTCGTCGCCGCGGCGGCCGACACCGCGGCCGCGGAGTTGGAGACCGAGGAGCGCTACGCCCGCCCCGACGCGGATCGGCTCTCCGAGGGGGTGCTCGCGCGCATCGCCGTCCGCCGGACGGGAGCGGCCGAAGCGGCGTTCTTCGACCTCGACAAGACCATCATCGCGCGCTCATCCACGCTGGTGATGGGTCGCACCTTCTACCGCGACGGCCTACTGAGCTCGTCGATGGTCCTGAAGACGCTCTACGCCCAGGTCGTCTACCAACTCGTGGGGGCCGACCACGGACGGATGGAGCAGGCCCGCCATGCCGCCCTGGAGCTCACCAAGGGCTGGGAGGTGGAGCGGATCCGACGCCTGGTTCGGGAGACGATGGAGGAGACCATCGCCCCGCTCGCCTACCGGGAGGCGCTCGACCTGATCGCTGCCCACCGCCGGGCCGGCCGTGACGTCTGGATCATCTCCTCCTCCGGGGAGGAGATCGTCGAGCCGTTCAGCGAGTACCTCGGCGTCACGAACGTGATCGCCACCCGCTCCGGCATCGACGAGGAGGGCCGCTACGACGGCACGCTCGAGTTCTACGCGTACGCAGCAGCGAAGGCCACCGCGATCCGCCAGGTCGCCGAGGCCCGTGGCTACGACCTCTCCCGCTGCTTCGCCTACTCCGACTCGATCACGGATCTGCCGATGCTGGCGGTGGTCGGGCATCCGACCGCGGTGAACCCGGACAAGGAACTGCGGGCCGCCGCGGAGGCCATGGACTGGCCCGTGCAGGACTTCACCGCCCCCGTGCGCCTCCGCGATCGGCTCCCCGACGTCCAACCCAGCGGGCAGGTGGCGGCCGGACTGGCCGGTGCCGCGCTGACCGCCCTGCTCATGTGGCGCTTCCTGACCAGGGACTGAAGCCGTTCAGGTGTAATCGCGGTGGTACTCGATCCGGCCGTCCTCATCGAGCGCGAAGAAGCTGGCACGGGGCAGATCCCCCCAGCGGCGACCAGCGGCCGTGTAGGAGATCGTCCACTCCACGGCGAGCTCCGTGCCGTCCTCCGAGGCGATCACCCGCTTGGCCTCGATCGCGATCTCCTCCTTCCCTGCCAGCCAGTCCTTCAGGTAGGCCTGGATCAACAGGTTGCCGCGGTGGGGCGGGTTGTACGGCTCGAGGTAGAGGGCGTCGGATGAGTACAGCTCCGGGAGCTTCGACACATCATCGTCCGACAGCATGCTCGACAGGCGCTCCCACGCCAGATCTGCCTGACCCACGGTGCGTCCCTTCCTCACGTCGAACCGGCGGTGCGGTCGTGTCCACGCCGGACCCGGCCGAGGTGGCGGCTCGGGCCGGGGGTCGTGCGGAGGATAGTCGCCGGTCGGCGGCACGCCGCAACGACCGACCGCGACAGCGGAGTGCCACCGGAACGGGCAGGTTCGGGCAGACTGCCGGCTGACCGCTCACCGCGACCGGGAGACGATCGTGTCCTCATCCGATGCCACCGACCACCCGTCCTCCGCTCGTCCCCTGGTCGAGGTGGCCGGGGGTCGGCAGGTACCGGCCGCCCTGGCCGACGTCGCAGAGGCGCTGCTCGCCGAGACCGCCCGCACCCGCGGCGACCTCGAGGAACTGGTGCGCATCCGCTCGATCAGCGCGCTCGCGGACCACGCCGACGAGGTGGCACGGTCGGCCACGGCCACCGCGGCGCTGCTCGCCGACGCGGGACTCGAGGACGTCGAGGTGCTCGAGCTCGACGGGATGCATCCGGCCGTCACGGGTGCCTGGCTGCACGCGGGAGAGGATGCACCCACGGTGCTGCTCTACGCCCATCACGATGTCCAACCCGTCGGCACCGCGAACCGCTGGAGCTCGGAGCCGTTCACGCCGACCGAACGCGACGGTCGCCTGTACGCCCGGGGCGCGGCGGACGACAAGGCCGGGATCCTGGCCCACGTCGCAGCGATCCGCGCCTGGCTGGAGACCCGCGGCAGCCTGCCGGTCAACGTCAAGGTGATCGTCGAGGGCGAGGAGGAGATCGGCTCGCCGAACCTGACCGCCCTCCTCGAGGCCCACGCCGAGCGCCTGCAGAGCGATGTCATCGTGCTCGCCGACCTCCCCAACCACGATGTGGGATGGCCGTCACTGACCTACGCGCTGCGCGGCATGGCCGATTGCACGGTGCGGGTCGCGACACTGCACCAGCCGGTCCACTCCGGCATGTGGGGCGGGGTGGTCCCGGATGCGCTGACCGCCATGGCCCGGCTGCTGGCGACCCTGCACGACGACGACGGCGAGGTGGCGGTCCCCGGGTTCGTCGCCGACGTGCGAGCGCTGCCTGAGGAGGAGCGGGCCCGCTTCGAGGCCCTGGGCATCGACGAGCAGAAGCTGCGCCACGATGTCCGGCTTCGCGATGGCGTGGCCCTGACCGGCGACCCGGATCGCAGCGTCTACGAGCGGCTGTGGATGCGTCCGACGATCACCCCGACCGGGATGGACGTCACGCCCGTCAACCAGGCCTCCAACACCCTGCTCAGCGAGGTGACCGCCAAGCTGTCGTGCCGACTGGCGCCGGGGCAGGACCCCGAGCACGCGATGCACGCCCTGGCCGACCACCTGCGAGAGAACGCCCCGTTCGGCGCGGAGGTGGAGGTCTCGCTCGGCGAGCGTGCGCCCGCCTGGCTGACCGAACCGTCCGGTCCCGCCTGGGAGGCCGCCGTCACCGCCATGGGCGATGCCTACGGTCGGGAACCGGCCGCGGTCGGTTGCGGCGGCTCGATCCCCTTCGTCGGCCCGTTCAGCGACGCGTTCGGTGGTGCGCCCTGCCTGCTCGTCGGGGTGGAGGACCCCCGCTCCAACGCGCATGGCGAGGACGAGTCCGTCCACCTCGAGGACCTCACCAGCGCCTGCCTCGCGGAGGCGTTGCTGTTCGCCGAACTCGCGGCACGGCCGGAGCTCGCACAGCGCTGACGGCGCGCACGGCTGGAAGAGGCGCTCACGCGGCGCGACGCAGCTCCTCAGCGCTCCGCCCGCGGGGGTCGAGGCGGCTGGCGGCCCGTGCGAGCTGGCGCGCCATCGCCACGCGCAGCACGTGGGGACGGCGAGCACGACGCTGGCGTCGGCGCGCAGCGCGGCGTGCGTCCTCGTCCATGCGCTGTCGAGCGAGCAGTGGTTCGGCGTGGAGATCGACCATCGTCGATCACCTCCTGTCGAGGGTGTTCCGTCGCGGCGGGGCTCGGGCGATGCGCGGGACGGTGTGCGGGCCGATGTGGCTCCGAGGTGACCCCGGACCGCGATCGGTGATACGTCCATCGAAACACATCGTTCGATATCTGTCAAACCTCTCGATATCGAGCTTTCGGTGGCGGCCGAACGGACAGGTCGTCCCGGCGCCGCTCTCACGCGCACGGGGGTCCGATAAGGTGCTCGGGTCGATGAGCATCGAACGACGTCCCCAGGGGACGGCGGCGGGATCGGGGCCACACCGTGCGCATGAAGGACCTTCGTCCGACCGGGGGGGCGCACGCGCCTGCGCTCATCGTGCGGGCATCGGCAGCCGCGGAGCTGCTGCGCCTGATCGGCGTCCTGGTCGACACCGACCAGGACGAGTACGACGTCGGCACCGAGCGCATCGAGTCGCTCCGCGAGCGCGTCGGCAGCGCCACCCTCGCCCAGCTCCAGGCGCTCGATGGTGGATCATCCGTCGCCTTCCACGTCCTGTCCCTGTTGGCCGCCGACCTGCCCGATCCCGCGGGGGTCGAGGAGCTCGTCGCGGCGCTCGAGGGCGACCCGGGACTCGGCTGGCGGCTCCTGCTGGTCCACCACGCCACCCGTGAGCTGCCGGCGAACCTGTCCATCGCCGAGGCGGCGGTCACCGGCGATACCGCGGCGCTCGAGGAGATCCGTACGCGACTCGCCCCCCTGGCGGACAGGGATGCCGCCGGGGTCGTGACCCTGCTGGAGACCACGCCGGAGGATCACGGTCGTCACCTGCTCGAGGCCATCAACGCGGTGCGCCCCCTGTGGGAGGGACTCGCGCACGAGGCCATGGAGGCGATCGCTCGCGACGTGGACGCGCGACGCGCGCAACTCCAGGCGGGGACCTCCGTGCGCGACATCGTCCTGGACGCGACCAACGGCTACGAGCCCTCCGGGGATCCGGAGGTCCGTCGGATCGTGCTGCTCCCGAGCTTCTGGATCCGGCCGTGGCTGGTGGTGGGCCGGCGCGCCGACGCCGAGATCCTCACCACGGTCGTCGCCGAGGAGTTCCTCGTCCTCCCCGCTCGAGCGCCGTCACCGGCACTCCTCAAGCTCTTCAAGGCCCTCGGTGACGAGAGCCGCCTGAAGCTGCTGCGCCGCATGTCCAGCGGACCGGTCAGCCTGACCGAGGCCACCGCCGAGCTCGACGTCGCCAAGGCCACGGCACACCACCACCTCGCCATCCTCCGCCAGGCCGGGTTGGTGACGGTCAGCGGCGAGGGCCGCGGTTCCCGCTACACCTTGCGCGGGGACCCCCCACAGGCGGCCTTCGAGGCGCTGCGGGCCTACCTCACCCCCGGGCGCGACGCTGGCGCGGACGCCTGACCCACACTGACCCAGACTCAGATGTCTGGACATAGAGGGGCAAGCAGGGCACAAAGCATCTGAAAACTATGGTGCAAACTACTTAAATGCGAGGGGTCGGGCGGGTAGCGTTAGGGCATGGAAACCAACCCGCCCTGACCGATACGGACCGCCTGTTCGAGGTTCCCGCGCTGGCGGGCATCGCGATCGGCAGACGGCTGCGGCTGTTCGAGTCGGACGGCTGCCGGG
>JBBDSW010000098.1:3835-6432 GCA_040904745.1 Nitriliruptoraceae bacterium | reverse complement strand
CCGCCGCACCCCGCCGCACGCCGCCCCCCAGGACCGCAGCAGGAGCCGACGTGGAAGACCACCGATCGCAGCGCGCGCTGGCCGACGTGCTCGCCGAGGTCGAGGGTTGGGCGCCGGACACCGTCGCGGTCGGTGTCACCGATCCGACGGGGACGCTCGCGACCCATGGGCCGGTCGAGCAGGTGCTGCCGTTCACCTCGGTGACCAAACCCCTGGCGGCCTACGCCATCCTGATCGCCATCCAGGACGGCACCATCGCGCTCGACGAGCCGGTCGAGGTCGACGGCGCGCACGACGGCATCACGGTCCGCCACCTCCTGGCCCACGCCGGCGGCCTGCCCATGGACGAGGGCGGGCCGGTGACCGCGGTCGGCCAGAAGCGCATCTACTCCAACTGGGGCTTCGACGTGCTCGCCCAGCTCACCGAGGAGCGCCTCGACCTCCCGTTCGACGACCACCTCGACATCGAGGTGTTGACGCCGCTCGGTATGTCGGGCACCCGACTCGACGGCTCGCCCGCCGACGCCGGCGAGGGCACCGTCGCCGATCTGCTGGCCTTCGCCCGCGAGCTGCTCGACCCGCAGCTGCTCGACCGGGAGCTGTTCGAGGTGGCGACCCGGCCGGTGTTCGCGGAGCTCGGCGGCGTGGTGCCCGGCTTCGGCCGGCAGGAGCCCAACCCGTGGGGCCTCGGGTTCGAGGTGCGGGACGAGAAGGACCCCCACTGGACCGGCAGCGAACACGCGGCGGAGACCTTCGGCCACTTCGGGGGCTCCGGGTCCTTCCTGTGGGTCGATCCGCGCCGGGACCTGGCTGCCGTGCTGCTCGCGGACCAGGAGTTCGGCGGCTGGGCGAAGGAGGTCTGGCCGGCCTTCAACGACGCGATCCTGGCCGCCGCGCCGTGAACCTCCTGCTCGTCGGCTGCGGCGACCTCGGCACGGAACTCGGGCTCCGGGCGGTCTCCGCCGGGCACCGCGTCCACGGGTTGCGTCGCCACGCCGAGCTCCTGCCAGACGACCTGCTCCCTATCGCCGCGGACCTGGATGCTCCCCTGCCACCACTGCCGGACGACATCGAGGTGGTGGTGTTCACGACCGCAGCCGACGGCCGGACCGTGGACGCCTACCGGCGCGCGTACCTGACGGGTCCGCGATGGGTCCTGGACGGCCTGGAGGACGCCGGGGCCACCCCGTCACGCGTGGTGTTCGTCTCCTCCACCGCGGTCTACGGGGTGGACGACGGCAGCGACGTGGACGAGGACACGCCCCTCACGCCACGGACGGCGACCGGGGAGGTCCTCGTGGAGGCAGAGCAGGCGTTGTGGGCCCGGCGGCCGGAGGCCGTCGTGCTGCGGCTGGCCGGCATCTACGGCCCGGGCCGCACCCGCCTGCTCGAACGGGTCCGCGCCGGCACCGCGATCCGTCCCGACCCGGACGTGCTGACCAACCGGATCCATCGCGACGACGCGGCGGCCGCCGCACTCCACCTGGCGACGGTGGTGCCCGAGCCGGAGCGCTGCTACCTCGGCGTCGACGACGCCCCCGCGCCGCTCGGTGAGGTGATCGGTTTCCTGGCCGCGGAACTCGGTGTCGCCACGCCGCCGCGGGGACCGGTGGAACGCAGCCGCGGAGGGGACAAGCGGTGCCTGGGCCACCGCCTGAGGGCCGCCGGATCGCGACTGGCCTACCCCACCTACCGGGAGGGGTACCGAGCGGTCCTGGCGGGCGTCGGAGTGCGTCACCCGTGAGCTGCCCGCGTTACGCTGCCGGCCACACCACCGCCTCGTCAGACGATCGGGAGCACCGTGGAGAGACCGCCGCGTCCAGGGGACCTCGTGGCGCTCGAGCGCGAGGACTGCGTCGACCGGCTCGGTGCCGCGGACTTCGTGCGCGTGGCCTTCACCGCCGACGGTGCGCCGACGGTCATGCCGGTCAACCACCTCCTGCACGACGGTGCGATCTACTTCCGTACCGCCCCGGGGTCGAAGCTCGGAACGGCGGCGGCCGGTGGCCTGGTCGCGGTCGAAGCCGATGACGGGGACCTCCAGCGCCGCATCGGTTGGTCCGTCGTCGCCCACGGGCGCGCGTCGATCGTCACCGACGACGACGTGATCGAGACGCTCCACGCCATGCCGTTCGAGCCGTGGGCGCTACCCGACGATCGCTCGTTCTGGATCCGGGTCGACGTCCACGACATCTCCGGGCGGGAGATCACCCGCCCGAACTGAGCGCGGCTGCCAGGGCCCGGAAGGCGGCGCCGCGGTGGCTGATGGCGTCCTTCTCCCCCGGCGCGAGTTCGGCGTTCGTCCGCTCGTCGTCGGTGGCGTCCGCGACGAACAACGGGTCGTAGCCGAACCCGCCCGTCCCACGCGGGGTGTCCACGATGTGCCCCGGCATCTCGCCGCGGACCACCGTCTCCCGGCCCTCGGGGGTCACCATGGCGGCGGCGCACACGAACCGGGCCGTGCGGGCGGCACCCGGGTGCTGCGCGAGGCTCGCCCGGAGTTTGGCGTTGTTGGCGTCATCGTCGGCGTCCGGTCCGGCGTAGCGGGCGCTGTAGATACCGGGCTGGCCACCGAGTGCGTCGACCTCGAGCCCCGA
>JBBDSW010000098.1:1197-3735 GCA_040904745.1 Nitriliruptoraceae bacterium | reverse complement strand
ACCTCATCGGTCGGCTCACCACCTCCTGCACCCGGCCGCTCGCTCACGCATCCACCGCCGCGACCTGCAAAGCGAACAGCTCCTCGCATCCGGCGAGCGCGAGGTCCAGCAGGGCGTCCAGCGCCGCCCGGTCGAAGGGGGCGCCCTCGGCGGTCCCCTGGACCTCGACCAACCGGCCGTCCGCGGTCGCCACCACGTTCATGTCCACCTCGGCGCGGACGTCCTCCTCGTAGGGGAGGTCCAGGCGCGGTTCGCCGTCGATCACCCCGACCGAGATGGCCGCCACCTGACCGGTCAAGGCGTGCTCCTGTCCGACCGCCCGCAGCGCCCGAGCCAACGCCACCCACCCACCGGTGATCGCCGCCGTCCGGGTGCCACCGTCGGCCTCCAGCACGTCGCAGTCGACGGTGACCGTCAGCTCCGCCATCGCATCCAGGTCGACGACCGAGCGCAGGCTCCGCCCCACGAGCCGTTCGATCTCCTTCGCGCGGCCCGACGGACCAGAGCGGTCGCGCCGGACCCGCCGGTCGGTGGAGCCGGGGAGCATCGCGTACTCGCCGGTGACCCAGCCGGCCTCGCCCCGGAACGGTGGCGAGCCGTCCTCGACCGATGCCGCGCACAGGACGTGGGTGTCGCCGAAGCGCACCAGCGCGGAGCCAGCCGGGTGTCGCTGCGCGTTCGCGGTGATCGAGACCGGGCGGAGCTCGTCGGGGCGACGGCCATCGGCGCGGGACATGGATGTTCCTCGGGTGCGGTGGGAGCGGGAGCGCCGACCCTAACGGGCGTGCAACGAACCGCGGGCGTCGAGGTGGTAGTGGGCCAGGTCCTCGGCGAGCTCGACGGGGCCGTCGAAGTGCGCCCTGGCCTCGGCCAGTACCCGGTCACGGTCGGTCGCCCCGGCCAGGTGCGTGAGCACGAGCCGGCCGACACCGGCCTCCTTCGCGAGCTTGGCGGCATCGGTGGCCGTCAGGTGGATGCCCGGCGGGTAGTCGGCGGCGTCGCCGGTCCAGGTGGCCTCGCACAGGAACAGATCGGCCCCGCGCGCGATCTCGACCAGGTCCTCCCCGCCGGCGGAGTCGCCGGAGTAGGCGAGCGTCACCCCCTCCACCTCGATGCGCATGGACACGGTCGGGACCGGGTGCCAGCTGCGCGCGAAGCGGATCGGGATGGCTCCCACCTCGATGCGGTCGCCGTGGCCGACCTCCTGGTGGGCGTAGACGTCGTCGAACGTCATGGGGCTGTCGCCCGACAGCAGCGAGGTGAGGAGCTCATGCACACCGCTGGCCGCGTACAGCGGCATGCGGCGGTCGAACCCCGGATCGAAGCGGAGGTTGTAGTAGCACCCGATCAGGTCGATGCAGTGGTCGACGTGCCGGTGGCTGATCACGACCGCGTCGAGGTCGCGGACGGCCGAGAACCGCTGCAGGTTCCCGGTCGAGCCGTTGCCGGCGTCGATCAGGAGCCGGGTCCCTTGCGTCTCCAGCAGGTACCCGGAGCACATCCGCCCCTGGCCCGTGTGCGACCCCGCGCACCCGAGCACCGTCAGATCCAGACCCACGCCCATCCCTTCCCCAGCACGGCAGCCTCGGCCTGCGGCCCGAAGCGTAGGACGCCGACACCCCTCGGCGCGCCATCGCCGTCCGCACGCCGCATCTCGGGCAGCTCCTGACTCAGGCGGGCTAGGTTCCCCGGCCGGAGAGCGCCGGCGGTACGGGGAGTGGGACAGCGATGACGAGCGATGGGACCGCTGCGACCGATGGGCTGACCGGGCGACTTCGGACGATCCCGCCGTTCGATGGACTCCCCCTGGAGGTCGTCGCCGAGGTGGCGGCTGCGAGCCGGCTCCGCGACGTGGTCGACGGGGATCACCTGGTCGAGACCGGAGACGTCGCCGAGCAGCTCTACGTCGTGCTCGCCGGTCGCTTCGCGGTGCTGGCGGCACCCGACGACGCCTCCGAGGGCGCCCTGTCCGAGCTCGGGCCGGGCAGCATCGTCGGCGAGATCGCGGTGCTCACCGGCGGGAGGAGGTCGGCGACCCTGCGTGCGGTCGGTGACGCCGAGGTGGCGGCGATCGACGGGGAGCGGTTCGTCTCCCTGCTGGACGACCAGCCGGAGCTCGGGGCGATCCTGGCACGCACCGCCTCTGACCGCCTGTTGGCGACCCGGCTGCGCCGGCACCTGACGGCGCTGTTCCCCGCGGTCGACATCGCGAGCCTCGCGGAGACGGTCGACCGGACCGACATCGTCACGCTGGCCCCCGGCGAGGTGCTCTTCGACGAGGGCGACCCGGCGGACGCCGCCTACGTGCTGATCGCCGGACGGGTCCGGGTGCTTCGTCACGACGCCGACGGCGGGTTCTCTCAGCCGATCGCCGAGGTCGGGGCCGGGGAGCTGATCGGCGAGCGAGCCCTCCTCCACGGCCAGCAACGGGCGGCGACGATCGTGGCCGCACGGCGGACCCAGCTGGCCCGGCTGCCCCGGGTGGCGTTCGAGGAGCTGGCCCTGACAGATCCGCGCACGGTGCTGGCGGTGACCCGG
>JBBDSW010000098.1:0-1097 GCA_040904745.1 Nitriliruptoraceae bacterium | reverse complement strand
GCGACCGAGCTGCGGGTCGATCGGTGGCTCGATGAGCTCGAGGCCGAGGTCGACCTCGTCCTCCTCCAGTCGGATCCCGGATCCACCGCGTGGACGCAGCGTTGTCTCGACCGGGCCGACCACGTGGTCCTGGTCGCGGACGCCACCGCCGATCCGGCCCGCACGACCTTGGAGAGCACGCTGCTCCCGGCGCGGCATCTCCCCCACCAGCGGGTGACGCTGCTCCTGCACCACCCGGCCGGCACGGAGCGTCCCCGCGGGACGCTCGACTGGCTGACGGAGCGCGACGTCGACGACCACCTCCACCTCCGTGCCGGACACGCGGGCGACATCGGCCGCCTGGCACGCACGCTGAGCGGCCGAGCAGTGTGGTTGGTGCTCGGTGGTGGCGGTGCCAAGGGCTTCGCCCACCTCGGGCTCGTCCGAGCCATGGAGGAGGTGGGCCTGCCGATCGATGGGCTCGCCGGCTCCAGCGCCGGCTCCGCGTTGGCGGCGCTGGTCGCGATCGAGGTCCCCACCGACGAGCTCCCGGCACGGACCGAGGAACTGTTCCACAAGGTGCTCGACTACACCGCACCGGTCAGCGGGCTGATCGCCGGTGAGCGCATCGCCCGGGCGATCGAACGCGGCGTCGGCGACCGCGACATCAGCGACACCTGGCTGCCGTACCGGTGCGTGTCGACCAACCTCACCCGGTCCACGACCGTCGTCCACCGGCGAGGTGATCTGCAGCGGGCGATGCGGGCGAGCATGTCGATCCCCGGGGTGATGCCTGCGGTCGCGTTCGGCGAGGACCTCCACGTCGACGGCGGGGTGATGAACAACCTGCCCGTGGACGTGGCTCGGGGTGAGACCCCGACCGGCACCGTGATCGCCTCCGACGTCGCTCCCGTGCTCGGCCCCCGCGCCAAGGAGGACCACGGGCTCTACGTCCACGGCGGCGGGGTGCTGGCCAGACGCTGGCTCCCGGGGATCAAGGCCCCCCGGGTGCCCAAGCTCATGCCCACGCTCATGCGCTCACTGCTGGTGGCCGCGGCTCAGGCCCGGGACCGCGGGGTCGAGCAGGGGCTGGCCGACCTGCACGTGCAGTTCGAGCT
>JBBDSW010000097.1:0-1115 GCA_040904745.1 Nitriliruptoraceae bacterium | reverse complement strand
GCGTCGAGCTTGGCGACCGAGGCTTCGTCGGTCGCCCGCGCCGCCTCGTACGAGGTCGAGGTCAGACGGGCCGGCGCGCCGAACTCGTGCTCGAGCCGCCACACGGCGACGTCGAACTGCAGCTGCCCGACCGCAGCTAGCAGCGGTTCCTGGTCGCCCAGGTCGGGATGGCGCAGCACCTGGATGACGCCTTCCTGGTCGAGCTGTTCCAGGCCACGGCGAAACTGCTTGACCTTGCCGCGGTCCACGGGCGTGCACACCGCGAACTGCTCGGGCGTGAACGTCGGCGGCGGCGGGAACTCGACCTTGGCGCCGTCGTAGAGCGTGTCGCCGATGCGCAGGCCGGTCGCGTTGACCAGACCGACGACATCGCCGGGGAAGGCGACGTCGACGGTCTCGCGCTCGCGACCGAACACCTGGTGGGCGTACTTGGCCACCACGCGCTTGCCGTTTCTGGCACAGGTCAGCGCGGTCCCACGCTCGAAGGTGCCCGAACAGACGCGCACGAACGCGAGCCGGTCGCGGTGACGTGGGTCGAGGTTGGCCTGCACCTTGAACACGAACCCGGAGAAGGCGTCGTCCAGAGCCCGTACGCCACCATCGACCGTCTCACGGGCCGACGGTGCCGGCGCCAGCCCGGCGATCGCGTCGAGCAGCAGCTTGACCCCGAAGTTGGCCAGCGCGGAGCCGAAGAAGACCGGGGTCGACTCGCCGGCCAGAAACCGCTCGACGTCGACGTCCTTGCCCAGCTCGTCGAGCAGTGCCAACTCCTCGCCCGCGACACCGGTCTCGTCGAGGTCCTCGCTCCAGGGCCGTGTGAACTCGTCGCCGGCCGTCGAACCGTGTGCGGTGGTTTCGAACCGATGAAACATCCGATCACGACGATCAACCACACCCGACAGGCGCCAGTACGGCAGCACCGGCCAGGTCACCGGGTGGGCGTCGATGCCGAGCTTGGCCTCGAGGTCGTCGAGGATCTCCAGCGCATCGGGCGCGGGGCGGTCCATCTTGTTGACGAACGTGATGACCGGCGTCCCGCGCCGGCGGCACACGGCGTAGAGCTTCTCGGTCTGCGGCTCGACCCCGTTGACCGCGTCGATCACCATCACGGCCGC
>JBBDSW010000096.1:0-6571 GCA_040904745.1 Nitriliruptoraceae bacterium | reverse complement strand
TGCGGGCCAGGACGAAGCGCTGCGAGGCGTGGGCGGTCGCGAAGTCCGAGGCCCGGTCCAGCAGCTTGATGTCGCGGATCGCCCCGAGCGACTGCTGGACCGCGGCGATGCTGCCCGTCCGCGCCGCCTGTGAGCGTTGCCCGAGGGTCTTGAGCCGCGGCTGGATCCAGCCCTGGAGCACCCACAGGGTCGGGACGAACACGAGCCCAGCCAGCAGGGTGGCCAGCGGTGCGGTCACCAGCAGGACGGCCAGCAGACCGAGGGCGAGTATCGACTCGGCCAGCAGCGTCACCAGCGGACGCAGCGCCTGGTTGACCAGCAGCTGCGTGGATTCGTAGGTGTTGCGGACCAGCTCGGCGGAGCTCCGGCGGGTGTGCAGGACGTAGGGCATGGCGAGGTAGCCGCGGAGCAGCTCGCTGGCGAGCATCACCCCGGCGTTGTTGGTCAGGCGCTCCTGCACGTAGGCGCGGGCGAGCACCACCGCGGAGCGGCCGACGAAGAACAGCGCGACGCCGATGGCGAAGCCGATGCGGATCGTGTCCGGATCGACGTCGGGGAACCAGCCCGACACGTCGCCGATGAGCGGGAGGGGGACCTGGCCGAGCTGTGGGCTCGCGACCAGGCCGACCAGGGCGTAGACCAGGCTCGCGCCGAGCGCCTCCAGTCCGCTGACCACGATCGCCAGTGCCAGCAGCACCCACCACCGCCACCGGCGGTGACCCCCGATCAGCTCACGGACCTTGTGGACCGTGTCGAGCAGCGAGCGCACGGCGGAGGTCTCCGGTCCCGGTGGGGATGGCTGGTGGTCGGGCGTGACGGTAGCGGTGGTCGGCGGAGCCCCGTCACTACCCTGCCCCGCAGGGGGAACGACGGACGGGGTCGGCATGCGCGAGACGGGGAGTGGCCCGCCCGACGTGACCGCGCCGGAGATGGCCGACGTGCTCCGGCAGCTGGCGATCGGCCTGTCGGTCCACCGTCTCTACGACGGGGAGCGGGTCGAGGCGGCCACCGAGGTCGCCGAGCGCATCGCAGCCGCCGTGGACCGGGCGCTTGCCGCCGGGGTCACCGACGTCGAGGTCGGCCCGGACGGCTTCGCAGATGTGGGTGGCGATGCCGGCCTCGCCCGGCTCGCCGAGGCCTGCTTCCAGCGGCGCATCCAGCACCTGCGGCTGTGCTCCCGCCCCAGCGAGCAGGACCTGGCGGCGCTGTTCGGCGCGCTGTCCCGCGACCCGGGCGAGATCCCCGACGCCGGGGGTGTCGGTGCGCTGCTGACCGTCGCGGGAGTGGACGCGATCCTGGTCAGCGAGGACGTACCGGACCCGAGCACCGGCGAGGCGAGCCCTGAGGACCTGCTCCCCGTCGATCGCGGCGAGGAGACCCAGGACCCTGCCGTCGACGATGCGTTGGCGATGCGGCTGGAGCCCGGCGACGACGCGGACCGGCTGCTCGCCAAGCTGCGGGAGGTCGCCGCGTCCCTGCCCGACGACGCGACGGCACGCTCACCCTTCTACCGCCGCGCCAACGAGCTGGTCGCACAGCTCCCCGACGACGAGCGGACCCGCTTCGACCACGCGATCCTGGAGGCGGTCTACACCGATGCGTTCGCGGAGCGCTACGTCGGCCACCTCACCGACGTCGCCCTGGCCGAGCTGGTGCTGCGCGTCTCCCGGCACAACGGGTGGGACCCCCGCAACCTGGCCGCATCGGTCGCCGTCAGGACCGGTCGGCAGGGCAACCTCCCCCGGCTGGTGCTCGAGAAGGCGATCGGCAGCACCGGCACGGACGACCACGGGCCGCTGCCCACCGCACCCGTCGACGGCGAGGTACCCCCGACCCACCCGCTACGGGCCGGCTTCCCCGAGGATGCCGCCGACGGCCGTCGCCTGGCGCTCGCCGCCCTGGTCGACTTCCTGGGCAACGCGCCCCGCGAGGAGCAACTGGAGGCGCTGCGTGACGCGATCGCGGCCCGCACACGCGAGGACCTGCTGGCCGGCGACGCCGCCGCGGTCGAGGAGCTGATCGCCGCGGTCACCCGGGGGGCGGGTCTGCTGGGTGGGCCCGAGGGTGCCACGCTGCTGCGCGCACCCGGGAAGGACCTGGACGTCGAGGCGGTCGTCGGCGCGCTCCACCTCGGCGTCCAGACCGCCAGCCGGCTGCTCCGCCCGTTGGGGGACGCGGCGATGCGCCCACTGGTCGGCACGCTGGAGCCGGCCCAGACCGCGGCGACCCGACGCACCGCCGTCGAGGTCCTCCGCACGCTCGGCGAGCGCCACCTCGACGTCGTGGCCGAGGCCGTCGCGGGACGCAGCGCCCCGGTGCAGCTGGAGGCCATCGGCGTGATGGAGCGGATCGGGGGGCAGGAGGTGCTCGGGGTGCTCGCCCGGATCGCCCACCGCAGCGATCCGGCGCTGGCCGGCCGGCTCATCGACGCGCTCGCCCGGCTGGACGTGCCACGCACCCCGTCGGTCCTGGCCGGCGTCATCACCGCCAGCCGCGATCGGGGGGTGCAACGCCGGGGGCTGGACGTACTGGGGGCGGCCACCAGCCCGGCGGCCCGCGACCTGCTGCTCCAGCTGGGCTCACGCCGCTCCTCACCCCTGCCTCGACGACTGCGCCGGCACGCCCGGAAGCTGGCGGGAGGACGGCGCTGATGTCCGAGGAACACGCGCTCGAACTGGCGAGTCGGACCCTGCGCGCGCTGGCGGCCGTCCGCCGAGCCGCCACCCTCTACCCGCTCGGACACCCCGAACGGCTCGCACACGGCGCCCAGGCCGTCGAGGCCGCACGCGAGCTGGTGCTGGCGACCGGCCGTGCCGAGCGACCCACCCTGTACGTGCACCGGGGCAGCTACTACCTCGGCACGGTGCTGCTGCCCCGCGAATCGCTCGGGCTCGGCCGGTACGCGGGGGAGCTGGAGGCCGCCGGGATCGAGTCGATCACCCTGAGCGGAGAGGTGTCCGCGGAGGACGTCGACCGCTTCACCGAGATGGTGGCCGGCGACGCGCCGCTGGTGAGCCACCTCGGCGGCATCAGCTGCAACGTGGTGCGTCCGAGCTTCCGGGACGAGGAGCCGTGGGAGCGACGGCTCGGCGACCTCCGGCGCGCCTACGCGGCCGGGGTGACCTCGCTGCGGCACGCCTCGGACCGGGCCGCCGCCGGCGAAGGCGTCGACCTGGACGCCACCTCCGCCGTCGTCGAGCAGCTGTCCGCCGAGGTGGCACAGGACCCCGGGTACGGGCTGCTGCTCAGCGCCGTCAAGTCCTACGACGAGTACACCTACTTCCACATGGTCAACGTGTGCCTGCTGTCGGTCGCGCTCGGCCAGGCGC
This sequence comes from Nitriliruptoraceae bacterium, assembly GCA_040904745.1. GTDB lineage: Bacteria > Actinomycetota > Nitriliruptoria > Nitriliruptorales > Nitriliruptoraceae > T1Sed10-7. Next base: position 3,242 of record JBBDSW010000096.1, on the reverse strand, counting down.
TGGGGCTCCGCAGCGAACAGGTGATGGTGCTCGGCCTCGGCGGGCTGCTGCACGACATCGGCAAGGTGTTCGTGCCGGCCGAGATCCTGCGTGGCAGCGGCAAGCTCGACGAGGAGCAGTGGCGGCTGATCCAACGCCACCCGGTCGACGGCGCCGGGGTGCTGCTGTCCACCGGCCCGGGGCTCCACCACCCGGCGAGCTCCATCCTGCTGGAACACCACGCGGCCTACGACCGCAGCGGCTACCCCGGGCTGCACGATCACGGCCCGTCGGTGCCGAGCCGGCTGGTCGCGGTGGCCGACAGCTTCGACGCGGTCACGAGCAAACGCTCCTACCGCGAGCCGCTCGACCGGCACCAGGCGCTGGAGCTGCTGGCCTCCACCGCGGGGTCGGGGCTGGATCCCAACGCGGTGGCGGCCTTCCAGCGGCTGCTCGGCCGCTTCCCCGTCGGGTCGTTGGTGCGGCTGTCCAGCCGGGAGGTCGCGGTCGTGGTCCGCCAGCACGACCGGCTGCTCGACCGGCCGACGGTGCTGGTGCTCTTCGACGCGACCGACACGCCGGTCACGGTCGAGGAACGCGACCTGGCGCTCGGGGGGCCTCATGGGCCGCGGGTGGTCGAGCGGCTGGACCCGGACGCCTACGGGGTGGACCTGCCGCGGTTCGTGGCGTCGGGGCAGCTGACGGCGACCGCTGCCGGGCGCGGCGGCGGTGCTGCCGACGGTGCTGGCGGGCTGGTGCACGAACCCGCCGCCGGCGAGGCGGCCCCCGACGGCTACGTGGACACCCACGCCGAAGCGCACCACCACCACGGTCCGTCCGGGTCGGCGGACCCGAGCAGCTCGCCCGACCCGGACGTCGCACCGCCGTTCGAGGAGTGATGGGGGTGGGCGCTGACGCCCTCAGCGGTCACGCAGCCCGTTGCCTTCGAGGAGCCCCGGGACCAGCCCCTGCACTCTCGATGTATGCACCTTATTGCTACCATCTGCATATGCGTACCTCCGTGATCTTCGATGACGATCTCGTGACTGAGGCTCGCGAGCTCGGCATCAACGTCTCCGAGGCTGCCCGCCAAGGGCTCCGTCAGGCCATCCGCCGTCGTCGCGCCGAGCGAGATCGTGCGGCCTACCTGGCTCTCCCCGAGGTCGACGGCGCCGACTGGGACGACGCCGAGGCCTGGGGTGAGCCGTGAGGCGCGGCGAGGTCTGGCTCGCCGACGTCGGCCACAAGCCACGCCCGGTCCTGATCATCACCCGGGACGAGGTGCTCGACGTCCGCGCCAACGTGACCGTGGCCGAGGTCACCACCCAGGCGCGCGGCCTCGCCGTCGAGGTACCGATCGACACCGATACGGGAATCCACCAGCCATCCGTGGTCAACTGCGATGGCTTGCACACCGTGTCGCAGCGCAGGCTCACGCAGCGACTCGGCTCCCTGGACCGCGAGTCGCTCGCGGAGGTCTGCGGAGCGCTCGCCATCGCCCTGAGCTGTGAGCCGGACTGACCACCGGTGGCGGGACCGCGACGGTGACGGATCCGACCGACACCGGCCCTTTGGGTGTCAACGTCTCAGCGGTCCGGTCGCGCTCAGCCCTCCGGCGCGGCCGCCCTGACGGCGCCGGACGACCTTCCCGGAAGGACGTCGAGGCGACAGAGGAGGCGGAGGTGCCACGGCCGGTCCGCGCCGTTGGCCCGCTCGACGACGACCCGCAGATCGACGTCGGGACCGCGGCTCTTGTGCACGTAGTCCAGGAGGTAGTCGGGGACCCAGCCGACGCGTCGACCGTCGACCGCCAGACGGATCGCCTGGGTGTTGAAGGCGTTGTCGGGCTCGTCGACCCAGTCGAGTTCCTGGCCGGCCCGCAAACTGGCAACCCGTTCGGTCACCGCGTCGGGGGTGTCGCCCGGCACGTCCTCGTGCGCGTGGCTGACCCCTGACGCCAGGAACCGCAGTGACTCGGTCCCGTCCGGGTGTCGGTGCGGGTCGGGCACGACCTGGAGTCTGTCGTGCGGGCTCTGACCCCACGAGCGAGCGAGGAGCTCGACCGAAGTGGCTTCGTCCGGGCTCAGACCGAGCGCGTCGAGTTGATCCTCGTAGTCCGACCGCGCGGACGAGGCGACCCGGGAGGCGAAGAGCGGGAACAGCTCGTCCGAGGTGTACTCGGCTCGCAGGTCCGGGAAGTCGGGGAAGGGCTCGAAGCCGGCGTGCAGCTCGGCGTCCGCTGTATACGAGAACCGGAACATCTCGCCGGTGAACTCGAGCCGCCCGACCTTGACGAACTGGCGGGTGTGGCCGTCCTGCCACACGACGTGGAACCCCCGGGGCGGCTGGTCCCGGCTGGCCTGGTCGGCCAGGACCGGCAGGTCGATGTCGAACGCGCGGTCGGGGTACTCGGCAACGAGCCGCAACCGACCACCGGTCGCCACGACGTAGTCCCGCAGCGTCGAGACGAGGAGGTCGCGTTGGCGTTCGAGGCGTGACACCCCCGACTGGGAAGTGCCGATCAGGTCGGCGAGCTCGGTCTGGGTCCGCTGCATCCTCGAGCGGAGCTCGGAGAGACCGAGTTCCTCGTCGAGAGCTGCCACCTTCGCCGCCACGATCCGGCGCGACTCCGGGTCACGCGCGTAGAGGTCCTCTCTGAGGTCGGAGAACGTCCTGCGCCCACTCATCCGATGGTCCCTTCCCTGCGGAGTTCTCGGAGGTACTCGACGTAGAGCGCGTCCGCGGCGGGGATCGCCTCGTCGTACCACGCATCCCAGTCACCGGACTTGTCACCGCCTAGCAGCAGGACGGCTTGCTGTCGGGGGTCGAACGCGAATAGCACCCGGAGCGATCCGGAGCTGCTGCACCGCAGCTCCTTCATGTTGTGGAACGCCGAGCCGTGGACCCGGTCCACGGTCGGCCTACCCAGTGCGGGACCGTGCTCCTCGAGGAGTTCGACCCGAGCGGCCACGTCCCGCTGCTGCGCCAGCGTCAGGGCATCCCACCAGTCCTCGAACTCGTAGGTGACGTTGATCTCGTACGGCACGCGTCCCCCAGACTATAACGTCAAAGTACTATCGCGTCAAGGCACTGGACTTCTTCCTGCCGGCAGAGGAGTGACGAGCCTGCGGTGGCTGCCCGAAGTTCGGGACCCGGGTCCCGAGACTGTCATCTGCCCGGCCGTCATGCTATGAACCGTCGCGCCGGTGCCCGCACACCGCATGCACCGCACAGGGGAGTCCAGGTGTCCGAGACATACCGCT
>JBBDSW010000095.1:0-1117 GCA_040904745.1 Nitriliruptoraceae bacterium | reverse complement strand
CCGCCGAGGATGACCAGTCGTGACGGTAGCTCGGGCAGGTCCCACAGGGTGTCGGTGGTCAGCGGTTGCACCTCATCCAAGCCCTCGATCGGCGGGAGCACCGGCGTGGAGCCGGTCGCAATCAGGGCCGAGCGGTAGCGCACCTGCCGGCCGTCGATGTCGAGCCGTCCCGGTCGCACGAACCGTGCATACGCCGCGACGACCTCGACGCCCTGCGTGCGCAGCCGCTCGGGCGAGTCGTGCGGTTCGATCGTGGCGATGACCTCGCGCACCCGACCCATGACCCGCTGCAGGTCCACCTCCGGCTCGGCAGGGGCCAGCCCGACCCGGTCCGCGGTGCGCATGTCGTGGGCACGGCGAGCCGCGGCGATGAGGGACTTGCTCGGGACGCACCCGGTCCACAGGCAGTCGCCGCCCATGCGGCCGGCCTCGGCGAGCAGGACCCGGGCGCCCAGGCCGGCCGCGCCGACGGCCGCGGTCATCCCGGCGGTCCCACCGCCGATGACGACGAGGTCGTAGCGGTTCACGAGACCTCCTGTCGATGCTCGCTGCCGGTGGTGTCAGCGCCATCGCTCAATGGCCACAGGTGGCGCGGGGCGACCCGCAGACCGACGCGTTCGCCCATCTCCACCGGCACGTCGACATCCACGTGCGCCTCGAGTTCGGTGCCGCCGCAGTCGACCACCAACCGACGGTGCGTGCCCTGGTAGCTCGCGACACGGACGATGCCACGCAACGGGCCGTCCGGGTCGAGCTCCAGCCGCTCGGGGCGGACCGCCACGGTGATGCGCCCCTCGGGCGCATCGATCGGCAGACGGAGGCCCGCGGCATGCAGGTGGCCGGCGACGACATCGCCGGTGAGCAGGTTGCTCGAGCCGAAGAACCGCGCGACGACCGCCGAGGCCGGCCGGCTGAACAGCTCCTGCGGCGGTGCGTGCTGGATGATGCGTCCCTCGATCAACAGTGCCACCCGGTCGCCGAGTTCGGCGGCCTCCGCGCGATCGTGGGTGACGTACAAGGTGGTGATGCGGCGTTCGCGTTGCAGGTGGGCAATCAGGTGACGCAGTTCCTCCCGCCGGCTCGGGTCGACCGCGGACAGTGGCTCATCGAGCATGAG
>JBBDSW010000094.1:0-1121 GCA_040904745.1 Nitriliruptoraceae bacterium | reverse complement strand
CCGTTGCCGTGGACCAAGATGCGCCAGGTCTACGCCCTGCTCGGGCTCGTGAAGAAGTGGGGTCCCGAACGCGTCAACGCAGCGTGCGCGCGGGCGCTCGAAGTCGACGCCGTCAACGTCGGCCTGATCGGGCGGATGCTCGAGCGCGGCACCGAGAACACCACCATCCAGCCCGCCCTGCCAGGCACCGTCGTCGCTGGGCGGTTCGCCCGCGACGCCGACCACTTCGCTGTCCGCGCTGGAGGTGAACGATGAACCCGACACCGGTCGTCACCCCTGAGCTCAAAGCGCTGCTGCGCCGGGTCAAGCTCGGCCGCTGCCTCGACACCCTCCCGGAGCGACTCGCGCTCGCGACCACCGGCCAGATGGGTCACGCGGAGTTCCTCGAACTCGTCCTGGCCGACGAGGTCTCACGCCGTGAGACCAGCTCGGCGGCGCTGCGCGCCCGCACCGCCGGCCTCGACCCAGCCATGACACTGGACCGCTGGGACGACACCGCCCAGATCACCTACGACCGCAACGTGTGGAACGAGCTCTGTTCGCTGCGTTTCGTCGAGTCCGGCCACAACGCGTTGATCCTGGGACCGGTCGGGGTCGGCAAGACCTTCCTCGCCACCGCCCTCGGCCACGCGGCGGTCCGGCGCCGGTTCAGCGTCCACTTCGAACGCTGCGACAAGCTCCTCAAACGACTCCGCGCGTCACGGCTCGACAACAGCCACGACACCGAGATCCGCAAACTCTTGCGCGTGGACCTACTCATGATCGACGACTTCGCGCTCACCGCGCTGGACGCACTCGACACCGCCGACATCTACGAACTGATCGTCGAACGGCACCGATCGGCAGCCACGGTCGTGACCTCGAACCGTACCCCGGTCGAGTGGCTCGGCCTCATGGCCGACCCGCTGTTGGCCCAGTCCGCGATCGACCGGCTCCAGTCCGCCGCCCACGAACTCGTCCTCGACGGCGACTCCTACCGGCAACGCCAACGACCCGGCACCAGCGAATCGCTTGACCAACCACCAGCGTCGCCGCGAACATCACCACGCCGACGCTGACACCCCGAGAAGTGGTCCCATCACACTGACGCTCGGGTGGTCCCATCACGCTGGCGGGCGACA
>JBBDSW010000093.1:0-1121 GCA_040904745.1 Nitriliruptoraceae bacterium | reverse complement strand
GGTGCCACGCGGATCGACGTCGAGCTGGGCACACGTTCCTACCCGGTGCTCGTCGGGGAAGGCCTGCGGTCCGAAGCCGCCGAGGTGTTCGCGTCGCTGGCCGGAGCGGGTCGGACACGCCGCGCGCTGATCGTCACACAGGAGCCGGTCGTGGCGGCCGGACACCTCGATGCCATCGAGGACGCCCTGGACGCCGCCGGGATCGACCACACGCGTGCCCTGGTCCCGGACGGAGAGGCAGCCAAGGACGTCGAGGTGCTGACGCGGCTGTGGCGCTCGGCAGCCACCGTCCCACTCACCCGGCAGGACCTGATCGTCGCGGTCGGCGGCGGCGTCGTCGGGGACCTGGCGGGGTTCGTCGCGGCCACCTACGCCCGGGGGATCGACGTCGTGCAGGTGCCGACCACCGTCCTGGCCCAGGTCGACGCGGCGATCGGTGGCAAGACGGGGATCAACCTGCCGGAGGGCAAGAACCTGGTCGGTGCCTTCCACCAGCCGCGGGCGGTCCTGTGCGACGTGGCGACGCTGGCGACCCTGCCGCTGCGGGTGCGGCGCGAGGGGTTCGGGGAGATCGTCAAGTGCGGGCTCATCCGCGATGCGTCCGTGCTGGACTCCCTCGAAGCCGACCCCGAGGTGGCCGGAACGGGGGGCGCGCGCGGCGCGGTGGGTGCGACCGCGGGGCTGCGTTCGCTCGTGGAGCGCTCCGTGGCGGTCAAAGCGGCGGTGGTCTCCTCGGATGAGCGTGAATCGGGGGAGCGAGCGTTCCTCAACTTCGGCCACACCTTCGCGCACGTGGTCGAGTCGCTCACGGACTACACGGAGGTGCTCCACGGCGAGGCGGTCGCCATCGGGATGGTGCTCGCGCTCCGGATCGGCGTCCGGGCGGGGATCACGGACCCTGCCCTGGGGGATCGCGCGGAGGACCTGCTGGTAGCGCTCGGGCTCCCCGTGCGGGCGCCTGCCCTCGATCGTGAGGCGATCTGGTCGACGATGGCGCGCGACAAGAAGGCCGACGGCGACGAGGTCCGGTTCGTCCTGCTCCGCGGCCTCGGCGAACCGGTCGTGCTCGCACCTTCGCGGTCGGACGTGGACGCTGTGCTCGACGAGATGGTCGGCCCCGC
>JBBDSW010000092.1:0-36822 GCA_040904745.1 Nitriliruptoraceae bacterium | reverse complement strand
CGAGATCCGCAACCGACCGCACCACCACCCGAAGATCCAAGCGGCTGAACGAACCGCGGCCCGCGTCAGCGCATCCGCCAAGCCCCCCGTGCGGTCTCTGCCAGCCGCCGCAGCTGCATGATCCCGCGGCGGAGTGGCGCGAGGAGTCGTTCCCGGCGGGCGACGCGGGTCCTGAGCTGGTCGGAGAGCCGATCCATCGTCGCCACCGTGCGGTGTGCCTCTTCCTCGTCGAGGTGGCCGTCGAACGCGGCTGCTTGTGCCACCTCGGCGACCCGGTCGTGACCCCGGTCGATCCACCCGTCCGCGGCCCAGCGTGCCAGCACCTCGCGTGTGGACTCCTGCGCCGCCCGCTCGAGACCGACCCGGTGGGCGACGGTGAAGAGCCGTCGCTGTGCCGCGAGGACACGGCTGCGCGCGGAGGCACCGTCGCGATCGCGGCGCCGCAGCGCGGTCTGGACCCAGCGCGTGAGCGCGACCGTCAGCAGGCCGGTCACCCCGACGGCGAGCAACGCCGCCCACAGGTTGATGCCGCCCAGGTTCCCCACGTCGCCGAGCTCGCCACCGCCGCTGACGTCGTCCTCCTGGCCCCCCGGGGCGTCGAACTCGTTCGGTGGCTGTTCGGTGTCCGGGGTGGTCTCGTCCGTTCCGGAGGTCGTGTCCTCGGTGTCGTCCTCCAGGGCCTCGCGAACCGTGCGCTCGGCCACGTTCTCGATCGGTGTGAGATCCTCCTCGCGGGGCACGATCTGGCTGGCATCGGAACGTGGGGTCGGTTCGAAGGTGATCCAGCCGTGGCCCGGGAAGAGCACCTCGACCCAGGCGTGCGCATCGCTGGTCGTGACGATGTACTCGTCGAGCGCGGAGTCCTCGTCGGCGTCGGGGCCCTCTACCCGTTCCCCCGGCAGGAACCCGACGGCGACGCGCGCGGGGATCCCCGTCTCGCGGAGCATGACCGCCATCGCCGTGGCGAAGTACTCGCAGTAGCCGACGCGGTCCTCGAGGACGAAGTCGGTGAGGGCGTCGTCTCCACGCAACGCCCCGACGTCGAGGTCGTAGGTGAAGCCGCCTTCCGGGCCGACGAACCAGTCCTGCAGCGCCAGCGCCTGTTCGACGACCGTATCCGCGCCGGCCTCCTCGTAGACCTGCTCCGCCTGCTCACCGAGCTCCGGGTACGAGCGTGGCAGGGCCGTGTGGGTGGCGAGCGTCTCCTCGTCGAACGACACCGCTGCCAGGTCCTCGAAGGTCGGGGTCGGGCGCTCGGCCAGGACCCGGTAGGAGGTGCCCTCCTGGATGCCGATCCGGTCGCCGACGGTGTCGGTGTTGTCCCAGGAGGCGAGGAACCCGCCTTCGGTCGACCACACCATCTCGTCGCGGATCGGACCGAGGACCTCGACGGGTTGGTAGGGGAGCGGGACGTAGATGTTCTCGAGCTCCCGTACCTCGACGTCGGCCTCGACGGTCTGGGAGCTGGCGGTGGCCTCCTCCGGTGGCAACGGTTGGTCGGCCGGGTACAGCGAGTCCGGATCCGGCCGGTAGCTCGATTCGCCAGGCGGGCCGAGTCGCCACGTCGAGCCGTCGAAGGAGTCGAGGCCGGCGAGCCGCAGGTAGGTGCGCTGGGAGGAACGCACCCGGAGGACCTCGCGCTCCTCCGGGGTCCCGAGCCGGTTGGAGATGTCCACGATCGGCTGGTAGCCGCGCGGTCCCGTCCCGCTGCCGAGGCTGACCCAGGCCTGTGCGCCGTAGCCGGGCAGCAGCCCTGGGGCGAGCAGCGCGACCGCGATCGCCACGGCCCCCAGGGCCAGTCCGCTGGCCGGCAGCGGGATCGCCTGCGGCACGTCCTCGCGCGCGTTGACCCCGGCGAGCAGCAGTGCCCCTGCCACGGCGAGGAAGGGGACCACCCGGACCCACCCGTCCGCGGCGGAGGTCGGGATGGCCAACGGGATCGTCCACAGCACCGTCAGGCCGACCAGGCCCGCCGCGACCTGCTTGCCCCGGATCGTGACCTCGTGGCAGAGGTGGGCCACCACCCACCAGGCGAGGGCGGTCAGGAGCACCAATCCCGTCATCGGCTCTGCCGGGGAGGGCTCATCGGCCAGGGCGACCCAGCCGTCCGCGAAGACGGTGCGCACCGCCTCCCACTGCGCGGTGACGGCGGCGAGCCAGCCATCGTCGCCCGCGGCGAGCCAGCCGTCACCGATCCCGAGCATCCAGGGGACGACGACGAGCAGCCCGATCCCGGACACCACGGCCGCGAGCACCGCCGGCACCTGCAGGCGCGCCATGACCGCCGCGAGGAGCAGCGAGAGCAGCCCGGCGGCCACGGCGGTCCCGCGCCAGGAGGTGTCGGTGAAGACCCGGTCGTAGGCCGGCACGATGGCGAGCAGGGCCAGTGCCAACAGGACGGTGAGGAGTCCGGCGCGGCGCATCATGGCGTCACCGGCTGTGCGGGCACGGCGTCGCGGGCACGACGTCCGAGGAGGTCCTGCCAACGGGTCGCGAACCCGTCGTCGGCGGTGAGCCGGGTCGCCCGCCACCCCGCCGCGGTGAGTCCCCCGACCGCATGTTCGGCCGCCGGGTCGGGTGGGCCTCCGGCGAAGGTGGTGACGTCGAGGACGACGGCGAGTCGACTCGGGGCTCCCCGACCGGCGCGTGCCAGGGCGCGCAGCTCGTCCGGATCCGGCGGGGTGATCACGGCAACCAGGGTCCCTTCACCGGCCGTGCCGCTGGCGATCTGTCGGAGCAGGCCGGGAAGGTCCACCTCCGCAGGGTCGAGCGCGGCCAGGACGGGCATCCACGCGCTCGCCGGTCGAGGCGTCGGCGCGTGGACGCTCGGACGATCGAGGAGCGTGACGCCCCGGCCCCGGCTGTCGAGGTGGTGGACGATGCTGGCGGTGCCGGCGACTGCCACCTCGAAGCTGGAGCGTGGTCCGCTGCCCGCGTGCCGCGATCCGCGGATGTCGAGCAGCACCGTGGCCCGCGGCGCGATGACCTCCTCGGAGCGGCGCACCATCAACTTGCCGCGGTGGGCCGTGGACGGCCAGTGCACCGCACGCAGATCGTCACCATGGACGTACTCGCGGACGTCGGCGAGGTCGTCGCCGCGGACCGTTGCGCGGCGGGAGCCGACCGCCAGGGCACCCGACGCGCCGCCAAGGGTGGCGCCGGGGGGGAGCGGCCAGATCTCCGGGTGGACGGTGAGCACCCCGGGCGCCTCGATCGTGCGCCGCCGCTGGACCAGACCGAACGGGTCGCGGACCGTGGCGGTGACCGGACCCAGCTCGAAGCGGCCACGGTGGCGCCCCACCAACGTGTCCTCGAGGTCGAGCATGCGGTGCGGGGTGAGGACGGGGACGCGATGTGCGCGGCCCGAACCCAGCGCTGCCGGGATGCCGTCCTCGAGCCAGGCGGTCGGGGTGGGGGTGGTCCCGAGGTTGCGGACCAGCAGGCGGAGCCGGGCCGTCCCCCCGAACGGCAACGTCGACGGCTCCAGCGTGCGTTCCACCGACAGGCGCAGCGGGAGCACGAGGACCCAGATGGCGGAGCCGATCAGGAGGACGAGCAGGGCGACGGCCGCGGTCTGCAGTTGCGGGACCCCGAGCGTGCGCGCCGCGAGCCACAGCCCGGCGACGGCCACCGCGCTTCCGGTCCCGCGTGCGGTCATGGGGTCATCACTCCGTCGGGACGGGCATCCCACTGAGGACATCGGCGATGACGTCGGCGGCGGTCGTGCCGGCCAGCTCGGCGTCCGGCCTGAGGATCAGGCGGTGAGGGAGGACGTGGGGGGCCAGCTGCTTCACGTCGTCCGGGATGACGTGGTCGCGGCCGGCGATCGCGGCCGTGACACGCACGGCCCTGAGCAGGGCGAGCGAGGCGCGAGGCGAGGCTCCGAGCTCGACGTCGTGGTGCGCCCGGGTCGCCCGGCAGATGGCGATCAGGTACCGCTCGATCGGCTCGCTGACCCGGACCTGCCGGATCGTGCGGATCGCCGCGATGACGCCGGCGGTGTCGACGACGGGGACGAGGTCGGCGAGCTGGTCGTCCCCACCGTGCGTGCGGAGGATCTGCAACTCGTCGTCCTGATGCGGGTAGCCGATCGCGATACGCATCAGGAACCGGTCGCGCTGGGCCTCGGGCAGGGGATAGGTGCCCTCGAGCTCGATGGGGTTCTGGGTCGCGATGACCATGAACGGCCGCGCGAGCTCGTGCGTCGTGCCGTCGATCGTGACCGTGCGCTCCTCCATCGCCTCGAGCAGAGCGGACTGGGTCTTGGGGCCCGCACGGTTGATCTCGTCGCCGAGCACGATGTTGGCGAAGATCGGACCGGGTCGGAACTCGAACCGCCCGGAGTCGGGGGCGTAGACCGTCACACCGGTCACGTCGGAGGGCAGCAGGTCGGGGGTGAACTGCACCCGTGACACCGAGCAGTCGACCGAACGACCGAGCGCCTTGGCCAACAGCGTCTTGCCGACCCCGGGGACGTCCTCGACCAGCAGGTGGCCCTCCGCCAGGAGCGTGACCAACGCCAGGCGGACGACCTCGTCCTTGCCCTGGAGGACCCGGCGGATGTTGGCTTCGATCGCTTGCAGGGTCTGGGCGACGTTGCCGAGATCGGGGGGCGCGCCGGCTCCCTCGACCTGCTCGGTGGTTGACACGGGGGCTCCAGGATCGGGGCGGCGATCGAGCGGCGGCTTCTCGGAGGAGATGGGGAGCGGCGGAGCGCCAGAGCGCCGGCGTGGCGCCCAGGCGAGCCCTGGACCCGGACCCCGTACGGTGCTCGCGCGAGGGTATCGACGGGCGCTCGCCGCGCTCGCGGCTCCGTCGTCTGGCAGCGAACCTGACGTCGACGTCAGGTCTGCGGTAGCGTCGGATCGCGAGGCGCAGGGGGGCGAGGTGACCGGGGGCCAGGTGGGTGATGGGCGATCGGCGGCGTCACGTCCGGTGGCCCCGCACACCGCACCGATCGAGCCGCGCATCGAGCCGCGCATCGAGCCGCGCACCACCCGGGGTGAACGCACGCGGGCGCGGTTGACCGGCGCCGCTCGGGAGGTCTTCGCCGAACGCGGCTTCGCTGCAGCGCGGGTGGAGGACATCGTGGCCCGGGCCGGGGTGAGCCATGGCACGTTCTACACCTACTACGAGAACAAGCCTGCCGCACTCGACGCCTTGATCGATGCCACGGCGGCGGAGCTCCAGGCGGTCGTCGACGAGCCCTGGGATCTCACCGGGGGCTCCGCCGCCATCGAGGCCGTGATCGGGCGCTTCGTGTCCGTCTTCGCCGCCAACGCCGACGTGGTGCGTGCGTGGCTCGAGGCCAGCGCCCATGAGGCCCACTTCGCCACGCGCCTGCGCGAGGTGCGTGCCGGCTTCGTGCGTCGGGTCGGCGAGGTGATCGCACCGGCCCTGGTCGACAGCGGGCACGACCCGGCCCTGGCGGCCAGCGCGCTGGTCGCGATGGTCGAGGGCTCGGTGACCCAGGGGCTCGTGGCACCGCGTTCGGTCGAGCGATCCGAGCTCGTACGCACGCTGCGAGCCCTGTGGGTCGGTGGCGTGGTCCGCTGCAGCGAGGACCGCGGCTGAGCGGTACGGGAGCAGCCGGGGATCGGCGCTCCACCGCGCTCCACCTCTGCGCCCGAACGGCGCCTTGAACCACTATCTGTGGCCTGGTGAGCGCTTTCTGTTGCGCTCCGCGCGCACCGGCGTCGTCAGGGCCCGATCTCGCACCACCGCGCCGATACGCATCCTGGTGGGCTTCCTTGGCGATCTGGGCCGGATCATGGGGTCCACCTCGTTGACCGGTGGCGGGGGAGGGCGTAGTGTGGTGCGATGTGGAGGGCCAGCCCGTACCGGGATGGCCACGCACCGGGGCCGCCGGCCCCACACGAGCAGCGAGCAGCGAGCCGCGGGGCTCGGGGACGGACGGGGCGAGGTGTTCCTCGGAGAGCACCAGCACACGCTGGACGTGAAGGGACGGGTGATCCTCCCGGCCCGCTTCCGCGAGCGCCTCGCCAGCGGCCTGGTCTTCGCGCCCTCCCAGGACCGCTGCATCGACGTCTACCCCCTGACCGCCTTCGAGCGCCGGGTGGAGGAGCTCCGGCAGGTCCCGCGTGAGGACCAGCGGGCCCGCGCCTACCTGCGGGTCTTCCTGGCCGGCGCCCACGAGGAGAAGCCCGATGGGCAGGGCCGCGTGACGATCCCGCCGCGGCTGCGGGAGTACGCGGGCCTGGAGCGCGACCTCACCGTCAACGGCGCCGACGAGAAGGTGGAGATCTGGGATCGCGAGACCTGGGAGTCCTACCGCGGCGCCGCGGAGGACGCGTTCGCCAACCTCGATGGCGCTTTCACCCCGCAGGCGACGTCATGATGGCGGCTCCGCCGACGCCGCACACCCCGGTCCTGCTCGACCGTGTCGTCGACCTGCTCGCCGGAGCGCCCGACGGGCTGATCGTCGATGCCACCCTCGGTGCGGCCGGTCATGCACGTGCCGTGCTCGAAGCCCGACGCCAGCGTCACGGGTCCGCGTCGCTCCTCGGACTGGACCGTGACCCGGAGGCGCTCGCTCTGGCCCGCGACCACCTGGCGGAGCTCGTCGCCGGTGACGACGTCGAGGTGGACTACGCCCAGGTGCGCTTCGACGCGCTCGCCGATGTGCTGGACACCCGGCAGATCCCCGCGTTCGCCGGCATCCTGCTCGACCTCGGCATCTCCTCCATGCACGTCGATCGTCCGGAGCGCGGGTTCAGCTACCGCGCCGAGGGTCCCCTCGACATGCGGATGGACCCGGGCCTTGAGACCACCGCGGCCGACCTGGTCAACGGACTGGACGAACGCGCGCTCGCTGGGTTGCTGCGCCGGTACGCCGACGAGAAGCACGCCGGACGCATCGCGCGCGGGATCGTCGCCGCGCGGCCGATCACGTCGACCACGCAGCTCGCCGAGGTGGTGCGTGACGCGGTCCCCGCCGCAGCGCGGCGCCGTGGTGGACACCCGGCGACCCGGACCTTCCAGGCGCTCAGGATCGCGGTCAACGGGGAGCTCGAGGCCCTCGAAGGCGTCCTGCCGACCGTCATCGACCGCTTGGCGCCCGGCGGCGTCGCCGTCGTGATCGCCTACCACAGCCTCGAGGACCGCCCGGTCAAGCGTGCCTTCGCGGCCGCGGCCACCGGGTGCATCTGCCCTCCGGACCTGCCGGTGTGCGCCTGCGGGCGTACCCCGATCGTCGAGCACCTCGTCCGGCGACCCGCTCGCCCGTCCGAGGAGGAGCTCGCCGCCAACCCCCGCGCGTCCGCGGCCCGGCTCCGCGCCGTCCGCCGCCTACCCGAGGAGCTCGCATGAGCGCCGTCACCGCCCCGCTGCGCCGCAGCCGCCCGACGCTGCTCCCGGACGATCAGCGCCATCTGCGCGTCGTCGACGAGCCGACGACCCGACACACGTTGGCGTACGCGCTGGCGATGATCGTGGTCTTCGCCGCCGCGGTCTTCGGCGCGGTCTCCCTCAACGCCTTGGCCGCGGGAGCCTCGGTCGAGGCACGCGCTCTGGAGTCCCACGTGGCCGAGGCGGAGCGCGTGTACGCCCAGGGTGTCGCCGACGTGGCCGAACTCGAGGATCCCGCCCGGATCCGCGCGGCTGCGCGGGAACTCGGCATGGTCCCAGCTGGGCCGGTCCGCCACCTCGCCCTGGAGCGTAACCTCCCCGCCGATGGAGCGGTCCCGGACACCCGGACCGACCGAGGCACACCGGATCCGCTCAAGCCCCTCCTCTCGGCGGACCGCTAGGTGACCCGGGCCCCGAAGCGCCGACGCCTGGCCGCACCGCGCCTGACCACGCGGAGCGGGACCCAACTGGGCATCCGCAGGATCCGCTGGACGCTGGTGATCTTCCTGGTGCTGGTGCTGGCCAGTGCGGCCAAGCTGGTCGAGATCCAGGTCGTCGACGCCGACGCCCTGTCCGCGATGAGCGAACGACAGCGCGCCCGCACCCTCGACCTCCCGGCCACCCGTGGGCGCATCTACGACCGGGACGGGGACGTGCTCGCCACCTCCGTGCACGCGGCCACCGTCTACGCCGATCCGCGTGCCTTCCGCGCCACGGAGACCGCCGACGGTCGCACGGTCCCCGCCGCGGGGGATGTCGACACCGTCGCGGCCAGGCTCGCCCCCCTGCTCGAGCGCGACGAGGCCGCACTGGCCGACCTGCTCGAGCAGGATCGGCACTTCGTCTACCTCGCGCGACAGGTCGACCACGAGCTGGGGGAGCGGATCGAGGAGCTCGGGCTCCCGGGGATCGGCATCCTCGCCGAGCCGAAACGGCTGTACCCGGCCGGGTCGCTCGCCGCCCAGGTCGTCGGGTTCACCGGGATCGACGCCGAAGGGCTCCAGGGGCTCGAGGCCCGCTACGACACGGTGCTGGCCGGGCGCCCCGGCACGCTGCTGTTGGAGCGCGCACCCGGTGGTCTCGACATCGCCTCCGGCACCCGCGAGCTGTTGCCGTCCGAGGTCGGCACCGACGTGGTCCTGACCCTCGACCGCGACATCCAGCACGTCGCCGAGCTGGCCACCCGCCGCGCGCTCGAGGACTACGACGCGATCGGTGCCAGCGTGATCGTGCACGAGGTCGGGAGCGGGAACATCCTCGCCATGGCGAGCGCGCCCGACTTCGATCCGAACGAGCGCGGCGAGGAGGACCCGAGCGATCGGCGCAACCGGGCGGTCACCGACGTCTTCGAGCCGGGCTCCACCCAGAAGGCCCTGACGATCGCCGCCGCCATCGAGGAAGGCCTGGTCTCCGCGGACACC
Organism: Nitriliruptoraceae bacterium; assembly: GCA_040904745.1. Taxonomy (GTDB): domain Bacteria; phylum Actinomycetota; class Nitriliruptoria; order Nitriliruptorales; family Nitriliruptoraceae; genus T1Sed10-7. The sequence goes on along the minus strand of JBBDSW010000092.1, from coordinate 28,033 downwards.
ACCATGGAGGTCGACGACGCGATCATGATCCACGGCTCGCGCTTCAGCGACAGCTCCCGCCACGCGACCGAGTCCTGGGACGTGACCGACATCGTGGAACGCTCCAGCAACGTCGGCACCATCGAGATCGCCCAGGAGCTCGGTGGCGCGCGGCTCGAGGAGTACCTGCGGGCCTTCGGGTACGGCGAGGAGACCGCGCTCGACTTCCCCGGGGAGTCCGGCGGCATGCTGCGTCCCTTCGACGAGTGGTGGGGCACCTCGTTGCCGACGATCGCCATCGGGCACGGCGTCGCGGTGTCCCTGATGCAGCTGTCACAGAGCTACGCGACGTTGGCCAACGATGGGCTGGACGTGGACCCGCGGCTGGTGCGCGGCACCGTGGGTGCGGACGGTCGGCTCACCCCGACCCGTTCGGGTGGGAGCCGGCAGGTCGTCTCCACGGAGACGGCCCGGTCGGTCCGTGCGATGCTCGAAGAGGTGGTCCACGGCGAGCACGGCACCGGGACCCGTGCACAGGTCGACGGGTACCGCGTCGCCGGGAAGACCGGGACGTCCCGCAAGGCCGGCGATGGCGGCTATACCGACCAGTACGTCGCGAGCTTCGTCGGCATGGCTCCGGCGGAGGACCCGCAGGTGGTCGTCGCGGTCATGATCGATGAACCGTGGCCGATCTACGGCGGTCATACGGCCGCGCCGGTGTTCGCCGAGGTCATGGAGGCCGCGCTCCACGCGCTGCGGGTCCCACCCGAAGGCTCCGGCGCGGAGCTGTCGACCGCGATGCGGCTCGCCGAGGAACGCGCCGCGGCCCGCGAGGAGGAGCAGGGGGACGGCCAGGACGGGGAGCGCGCCGCCGACCAGGCCGGGGCCAGCGGTACGCCCGGGACGCCGTGAGCGTCGGCGCGGACGGGGTCACCTGCGTGGCCCCCCGTACCTCCCCCGTTAGGCTCGTGCGCGCGCTCAGCCCCCGGCCGAGCGTGTCGTCGACCACGCCGAGGAGCACCGTGAGCGCGCTGCTGTCCGACGTGGTCACCGCCCTTCCACGCGTCGAGCAGGCAGCGGGCCTCCGGGACGACGTGCTCCTCGTCGATGCCACCCATGACAGCCGACAGGTCCGTGACGGGTGGTTGTTCTGCGCCGTGCCCGGGGCCCGCAGCGACGGCCACGACCACGCGCCGCAGGCCGTCGCCGACGGCGCCGCGGCACTGCTCGTCGAACGGTGGCTCGAGCTCGAGGTCCCGCAGCTGATGGTTCCCTCCGTGCGGGCGGCGATGGGGCCGGCTGCGGCCGTGATCCACGGTGACCCGAGCCGCGAACTGACCGTGGTGGGGACGACCGGAACCAACGGCAAGACCACGGTCAGCTACCTGCTCGAGGGCGCGTTCGCGGCTGCTGGCCGGGGGACCGGGGTCATCGGGACCGTCGAGACGCGCATCCACGGCGAAGCCGTGCCCGGGGTGCGCACGACGCCGGAAGGCACCGACCTGCAGCGGCTGTTGCGCCACTTCCACGACCGTGGGGTCGACGCGGTGGCGATCGAGGTCTCCAGCCACGGGCTCGACCTGCACCGGGTCGACGGCACCCACATGACGGTCGCGATCTACACCAACCTCTCCCAGGACCATCTCGACTGGCACGGCTCGATGGCGGCCTACCTCGCCGCCAAGGCCCGCCTGTTCACCTCGGAGCTGAGTGCCCGCGGGGTGGTCTTCCTCGACTCGGCGTGGGCGGGAGCGCTGCTGGAGGCCGCCGAGGTGCCGGTGACCACCGTCGGTCGTGACCCCCTGCCCGCTGGCCTCGAGGGGCACACCCCCGACGTGCTCCTGGCCGAGGAGACCACGGGTGTCGACGGCGGTCGCGCGCTGCTGCACGGGCTCACGCCGGAGCCCCTGGCGATCGCCACCGGTCTGCCGGGACGCTTCAACCTCGCCAACGCGGCGGTGGCGGTCGTCGCCGCGGTCCAGGCCGGTGTCGAGGTGGCGGACGCCGTGGCGGGTGTCGCTGCCGCCCCGGGCGCCCCCGGACGCCTGGAGCGCGTCGAGGTCGGCCAGGCGGCCACGGTGCTGGTCGACTACGCCCATACCTCCGACGCCGTCGCCGAGGTGATCCGCACGCTCAGGGGCGTGCTCCCCGATGGGGGCAGGCTCACCGTCGTGCTCGGTTGCGGGGGTGACCGCGACCGCGGCAAGCGTGGCCCGATGGGGGCCGCCGCGGCGCAGGCGGACCGCGCCGTGCTGACCTCCGACAACCCCCGCAGCGAGGACCCACTGGCGATCCTGGACGCCGTCGAGGCGGGCGCGAGGGCCGCGGTCGGCGGCGGCGCCCCCGCCACGATCCAGGTGGTCGCCGACCGGCGTGAGGCGATCGCCGCCGCCGTCGCCGATACGGGGCGGGCCGACGTGGTCCTGCTCGCGGGCAAGGGCCATGAGGCCACCCAGGAACTCGCCGACCGTACGGTGTCGTTCGATGACCGGCTGGTCGCCGCCGAGGTGCTGGTGGCTCTGATCGAGGAAGGACGGGCGTGATCGAGCTGACCCTGCACGAGATCGCCGCGGTCACCCGTGGCCAGCTCGTCGCCACCGGTGACGACGAGCTGCGCACGGTCGACGCGATCGCGACGGACTCACGGACCGTGCCGTCGGGCCGCCCGATGTTCGTGGCCCTGGCCACCGACACCGGGGACGGCCACGATCACGTGGCCGGCGCGGTCGCAGGTGGTGCCGTGGCCGTGCTCGCCGAGCGCACCAGCGACGGGGTCGCCGTCCCGACGGTCGTCGTGGCCGACACCTGGCTCGCCCTCCGCGAGCTGGCCCAGGCCGTGCGGGCACGCATCGCGCCTCGGTCGGTCGCGATCACCGGATCGGTCGGCAAGACCACGGTCAAGGACCTCACCGCTGCGGCGGCCGCGGCCGAACGTCGCACGCACGCGGCCCGGGGATCGTTCAACAACGAGCTCGGGGTGCCGTTGACCCTCCTCGGCATGGCGGCGGACACCGAGGTCCTGGTCGCCGAGCTCGGGGCACGCAAGCGCGGCGATCTGACCGCCCTCGCCGGCCTGGTCGCCCCGGACATCGCGGTGGTGACCGCGGTCGTCGAGGCGCACGTCGGCATCTTCGGCTCCATCGAGGAGATCGCGCTGGCCAAGGGCGAGCTCGTCGAAGCGCTCGGGCCGGACGGGGTCGCCGTCCTCCACCTCGCCGACCCTCGCGTCGCCGCGATGACGAAGCTCGCCCCGCGCAGCATCACCGTCGCCATCGACCTCGTGGAGGCGGACGTCCACGCCCGCGACGTGACCCTGGACGGCCGCGCCCGTCCGCGAGCGGTGGCGGTCACGCCCTGGGGCGAGGTGGCGCTGTCCCTCCCCGTCTCTGGCCGCCACCAGCTGGTCAACGGCCTGTTCGCCCTCGCGGTCGCGGGAGAGCTCGGCATCGATCTGGAGGCGGCGGCGGCAGCCATCGCAGAGGCGCGCGTGTCCGGCTCGCGTGGCGCGGTCGTCGACCGGGGCGGGATCACCGTCCTCGACGACAGCTACAACGCGAACCCGACCGCGGTGCGCGCGGCGTTGGACACGCTGGTGGCGATCGCCGGCAACGGGAGCCGTGTGGCCGTGCTGGGACGCATGGCCGAGCTCGGTGCCAGCGCCGCGGAGGCCCACCGGCGCATCGGGGAGCGCTGCGCGGCGCTCTCGCTCGACCACCTCGTCGTCGTCGGCGACCCGGGGGATACGGACGGCGAGGTCTCCCACCTCGCCCAGGGTGCGCGTGACGCCGGGCTGATGGCGGTGACCGAGGTGCCCGACGCAGCGGCCGCCGGCGCGTTGCTGGCGGGGCTGGTCACGAGCGGAGATGTCGTGCTCGTCAAGGCCTCCCGGATCGCCGGGCTCGAACGCGTCGTCGCCGCGCTTTTGGAGCCGGTCGGGGAGGTGCGCGCATGATCGCCGTCCTCATCGCCGGCGCGGTCGCGTTGATCGTCGCGCTGGTCGGCACCCCCTTGATCATCAGCTACTTCCGTCAGCACGGGTTCGGCCAGCCGATCCGCGACGAGGGGCCCCAGAGCCACCAATCCAAAGCGGGCACCCCCACCATGGGCGGGACGGCCATCGTGCTCGCGGCGGTCATCGGCTACGGGGTCGCCCACCTCGGCAACGCCCCGATCACCGCCGGTGGCCTCCTCGTGCTGTTCACCTTCGTGGCCATGGCCATGGTCGGGTTCTTCGACGACCTCATCAAGTTGCGGATGCAGCGCAACCTCGGCCTCAACAAGACCACGAAGTTCGCGGGGCAGGCGCTCATCGCGGTCGCCTTCGCCTGGATCGGTCCGGAGTTCGCCAGCATCCCGCGCAACATCTCGATCGTCGGCGACCTCGCCTTCGAGGTGTCCACGCCGGTGTTCATGATCTGGGTGTTCCTGCTGCTGACCGGCGCGTCGAACGCGGTCAACCTCACCGACGGGCTCGATGGGCTGGCCGCCGGGTCGGCGGCACTGGTGTTCGGCGCCTACACCCTGGTCGGGTTCTGGCAGTTCCGGAACTTCGGTGACTATCCGATGGGGGTCAACGACGCGCTCGACGTGGCGATCATCACCGCGGCCGTGACCGCCGCCTGTGCCGGGTTCCTGTGGCACAACGCGCCCCCCGCGCGCATCTTCATGGGGGACACCGGCTCGCTGGCGCTCGGCGGGTTGCTGGCGGCGGTGTCCGTCGCGACCAACACCCAGTTCCTCCTGGTCCTCCTCGGCGGCCTGTTCGTCGCCGAGACCGTGTCGGTGATCGTGCAGGTCGCCGTCTTCCGCACCACCGGTAAACGCGTGTTCCGCATGGCGCCGATCCACCACCACTTCGAACTGCTCGGCTGGCAGGAGACGACGATCATCGTCCGCTTCTGGATCCTGGCGGCGCTCGGGATCTCGCTGGGCCTCGGGGTGTTCTACGCCGAGTGGATCGGGCGCGTGGGGACGATCCCATGATGGTCCCCGCTGCCGTACGCGGCGACGGGGTCGCGTCGCTGGATGTCGACCGGGCGTTGGTGATCGGGGCCGGGAGTTCCGGGCGCGCCGCAGCCCGGCTCCTGACCGGGGCCGGCGTCGACGTCGTACTCGTCGAGGAGCGTGCACCCCGCTCCGACACCGAGGCTGCCGACCTGGCCGCCAGCCTGGACGTCGAGGTGGTGTTCGACCGGCGCGCGAACGACGTCCTCGATCGGGGCTTCGATCTACTCGTGCCGTCGCCGGGCGTCGCGGAGACCACGCCCGCGCTGCTCCGGGCGGAAGCGGCCGGGATCCGCGTGTGGTCGGAACCGGAGCTCGCGCTCAGGCGCTACCCGCGTCGCGTGCTGGCGGTCACCGGGACCAACGGGAAGACCTCCACCACCGAGCTCCTCACCGCGATGTGCGTGACCGACGGCATGGATGCACACGCCTGCGGGAACATCGGTATCCCGGTCAGCGAGGCCGCGGCGGTGAGCGATCCGGGTGCCACGCTGGTGGCCGAGCTCTCCAGCTTCCAGTTGCGCTTCACCGAGCGGCTCGCGCCGCACGTCGGGGTGCTGCTCAACCTCGCCCCCGACCACCTCGACTGGCATCGCGATCTGGCCAGTTACCGCGCCGCCAAGGCACGGCTGTTCGCGGCCCAGACCACCACCGACTGGGCCGTGGCCAACGACGACGACCCCACGACCGTGCGGATCCGGGACGGCGCGTCGGTGGCACGGCGGGCGAGCTTCTCCGCCAGCCAGGAGGTCGAGGTCGGGGTCGGTCTCCGCCCGGCCGTCGGCGGCGGGACGCTGGTGGCTGCGCTGCCAGGGGAACACCACGAGCTCCTCCCGGTGGGGGCCCTGTCCCATGACGGCCAACCCGTGCCGCTCCACCGGGTGGCCAACGTGGCTGCCGCCGCCACGGTGGCGTTGCTCGCCGGGGTGTCGCCGGACGCCGTGGCCCGGGCCGTGCGTGGCCAGGTCCCGGCGCGGCATCGGTTCGAGACCGTGGCGATCGACCGGCGGGGGGTGCGCTTCATCGACGACTCCAAGGCGACCAACGTCCATGCCGCGCTGGCCGCGCTCCACGCCGCGGGCCCGGCGGTGTGGATCGCGGGCGGACTCGCCAAGGGCGTGGAGCTCGCCCCGTTGGCCGCCGGGCTCGGGGCGGTGCACGACGCGGTGCTGATCGGGGCGGCGGCAGATGCGCTGGTCGGGGTGTGCGAGGATGCCGGGGTGACCGCCCACCGTGCCCGGGACCTCGAGGAGGCCGTCACGCTGGCAGCACAGCTGGCGCACCCTGGCGATGCGGTGCTCCTGGCGCCGGCCTGCGCGTCCTTCGACCAGTTCGAGTCGTACGCGCATCGCGGCGACGTCTTCACCGCAGCTGCCCACCGGACCGCACAGGCGACGGCTGCTACCCGGCCAGAAGAGGGGGACAGGTGAGCATCGACGACACGCCCCGCACCGACCGTGACGCCCGGACGCCGGGCGGCGGTGTGGCCGCGCACGGCGGTCGCTGGGCGCAGGTGCGTGCCCGTTGGCGTCCCGGCCCATGGAGCGCGGATGCGACGGCCCTGGTCGTCCTGACCGTCGCCCTGGTCCTGCTCGGGCTCGTGATGAGCTTCTCGGCCTCGTTCGTCCCCGCAGCCGAGGCCGGCGATCCGTTCACCGTGTTCCGTCGACAGGCCGGATGGGCGGCACTGGGCCTCGTCGCGTTCGCCTTCGCCGCCCGCCTCGACCATCGGATCTGGCGCGGTCTGGCATGGCCGCTGGTGATCGTCGCGGTGATCGGTCTCGTCCTCCTGCTGGTGCCCGGGGTCGGGGAGAGCCGGTACGGCTCCACCCGCTGGATCGGCATCGGTCCGCTGTCGATGCAGCCGTCCGAGTTCGCGAAGCTGGCCGTGCTGCTGTGGCTCGCCGACGTGCTGGAGCGCAAGCGGCCCCGTGACGGCTCCCCGCACACCACCGAACACCTCCTCGTCCCGGCGCTGCCGCTGTTCGTCCTGCTCGCCGGTCTGGTGCTGGCACAGCCCGACCTCGGCACCACGATCCTGCTTGCCCTCATCGTCGGAGCCGTCCTGTGGGTCGAGGGGTTGAAGGCACGGATCGTCGCGGGCGCGGTCGTGTTCGCCGGGCTCGCGGTCGCCGCGCTGACCGTGGTCGCGCCGTACCGGGTCGCCCGGATCCGCGGGTGGCTGTGGCCCGAACGCTTCCCCCTCGAGGAGGGGTTCCAGCTGCTGCAGTCGCGGTACGCGCTCGGCTCGGGTGGGGTGTTCGGGCTCGGCCTGGGGTCCTCGCGCGGCAAGTGGCACTTCATCCCGAACGCCGATACGGATTTCATCTTCGCCGTGATCGGCGAGGAGCTCGGGCTCCTGGGCTCCTTCGGGGTCCTCATCCTGTTCACCGCGCTGCTCTACGTCGGTCTCAAGGTCGCCTACGCCGCCACCGACGGTTTCGGGCGGACGGTCGCGTTGGCGGTGACGGTGTGGATCGTCGGACAGGCACTGGTCAACATCGGCACGGTCACCGGGCTCCTGCCGATCACCGGGGTGACCCTGCCGCTGGTGTCCGTCGGTGGGTCCTCGCTGGTGTCGACCCTGCTCGCACTGGGCATCCTGGTCGCCATCGCCCGCCGGCGTGCACCCGAACCGGCGGGAACGCGTCGAGGTGGAGGTCTGCCGTGACCCGCACGATCCTGATCGCCGGCGGTGGCACCGCCGGCCACGTCTTCCCGGCGATCGCCGTCGCTCGGGAGCTCACCCGGCTCGATCCCGACATCGAGCCGGTGTTCGTCGGGGTCTCGGACCGGCTCGAGGCTCGATTGGTCCCCGAGGCCGGGTTCGAGCTGCAGACCATCGACGCCGTGTCGATCCCTCGGCGGCCGTCGCCGAAGCTCCTCAAGGTCCCGGGGGCGCTGCGTTCCGGGGTGCTCGCCTGCCGTGCGCTGATCACCGAGCGACACGCCGCCGCCGCGGTGACCTTCGGTGGCTACGTGTCGTTCCCGCTGGACCGGGCCGCCTACCGGGAGTCGCTCCCCCTGGTGATCCATGAGCAGAACAGCGTCCCGGGGCTCACCAACCGGGTGGCCGCCCGCTGGTCGGATCGGGTGGCGCTGACCTTCCCCGGCTCCGCAGCCCGCTTCAACCGGGCGGAGCGCTGCGTCGTGACGGGGAACCCGGTCCGCTCCGACGTCCTCGGCCTCGATCGGGCGGCACGCCGGTCCGAGGCGCGCGCAGCGTTCGGACTGGAGCCGGATCCGTTGACCCTGCTCGTCTTCGGCGGCAGCCAGGGCGCCCGCAGTATCAACCAGGCGATCGTGGAGGCCCACCCCCTGTGGGGGGACCGCGACGTGCAGGTCCTGCACGCCGCCGGCCGGAACGGGTACCCGGCGGCGGAACGCGGGTGGGAGCTGGCACGGGCGAGCGACCCGGATGGCCCCCACGTCCGCCTGGTCGAGTTCATCGAGGACATGGCCGCGGCCTACGCCGCTGCGGACATCGTCATCTGTCGTGCCGGTGCCACCTCGATCGCGGAGCTCACGGTCCTCGGACTGCCGGCCCTGCTCGTGCCGTACCCGCATGCCACGGCGGATCATCAACGTGAGAACGCGAACGCGCTCGTCCGTGCCGGTGGTGCCGTCGTCATCGACGACGACGACCTCAGCGGGAGTGCACTGGTCGAGGCGCTCGTCCCCGTGGTGGACGACCCGGGTCGCTACGCCGGGCTGGCCCGTGGTGCGCGGGCCTTCGGCCGCCCCGATGCCGCGGGGAACGTCGCTCGTCTCGTGCTCGAGCTCACCTCGAAGGGATCCCACCCGTGATGCCACCGCTGACCCCTGATACCCGGGTCCACCTCGTCGGCATCGGCGGCGCCGGGATGTCCGGCCTCGCACGGATCCTGCTGCAGCGTGGGCACCACGTCTCCGGCTCGGACCTCCGCGACGGGCGTGCGCTCGAGGAGCTGCGCGTCCTCGGTGCCACGATCCACGTGGGGCACCACGCGGACAACATCGCCGAGGCGGATGTGGTCGTCACCTCCTCCGCGGTGCCGGCCACCAACCCCGAACTGGTGGCGGCCGGTGAGCAGGGTCGGACGCTGCTGCGCCGAGCCGAGCTCCTCGCCCTGCTGATGAGCGGCGAGCGTGCGGTCCTCGTCGCCGGGACCCATGGGAAGACCACCACCACCTCGATGACCGTCGTGGCCCTCCAGGCCGCCGGCCGCGATCCCAGCTTCGCGATCGGGGGGTCGTTGAACGAGAGCGGTACCAACGCCCACGCCGGCACCGACCGCACCTTCGTGGCCGAGGCGGACGAGTCGGACCGGTCCTTCCTCGTCTACCGCCCGGACATCGCCGTCGTGACCAACCTCGAGCACGACCACCCGGATGAGTTCGAAGACCTCGAGTCCGTCCGGCAGGCCTTCCGCGGCTTCCTCGAACGTCGGGCCCCCGGCGCGCCGGCGATCGTGTGTCTGGACGATCCCGGAACCGCTGCTCTGGCGGAGGTCACCGACCCTCCCGTGGTCACCTACGGCGTCGATCCGCGGGCGCAGGTGCGTCTGGTCACAGACGATGAGGGCAGCCACATCCGGATCGACGGTGAGCGCGTCACCTCGCTCCCGCTCGCCGTGCCCGGGATCCACAACCTCCTGAACGCGACCGCCGCGCTCGCGGTGTGCCACCTGCTCGATGTGGACGTTCCCACGGCGGCGAAGGGGCTGAGCCGCTTCACCGGCGCGGCGCGACGGTTCCAACGCCTGGGGACGATCGGCGGCATCGAGGTGATCGACGACTACGCCCATCATCCCACCGAGCTGCGCGCGACCCTGGCGGCGGCGCGTGCCAGCAGCCCGCAGCGGATCGTGGTCGTGGTCCAACCCCACCGGTACTCCCGGACCGAGGTCTTCGGTGCCGAGCTCGGACGCGCGGCCGCGGCGGCCGACGTCGTGATCGTCACGGACGTCTACGGATCGACCGAGTCGCCCGTCCCTGGTATCACCGGCAAGCTCGTGGCCGATGCGGCGGCGGCGTCGGGGGCGGCCGTCGTCTACCGGCCGACGCTGCGTGAGGTGATCGATGAGCTGATGGAGACCGCGCGCGCCGGTGACCTGGTCCTGACCACGGGGGCTGGCGACGTGACCTCGGTCGGGCCGGCGTTGCTGGAGCGGCTCGGGGGTAGCCGGTGACCGACGCGGTTGCTGCAGAGCTCGCCGAGCGGTGCACCGGTCGCGTGGATGCCCAAGCGTCGCTCGCCGAGCGCACCACGCTCCGGGTGGGCGGTCCGGCACGTGTGCTCGTGACCGCGGAGACCGATGCCGACCTCGCGGCGGTGGGGGAGGTGTGCCGACGCGACGGCCTGCCGTGGGCGGTCATCGGGAGGGGCTCCAACCTGCTGGTCGCCGATGCCGGCTGGCCAGGGGTCGCGATCGTGCTGGGGCGCGGGTTCCGGGGCCTGGAGATCGACGATGAGCGGATCCGCGTGGGGGCGGCCGAACCGCTGCCGGTCCTCGCCGTGGCGCTGGCCGATGCCGGTTTCGCCGGGTTCTCCTGGGCGGCGTCGATCCCCGGGGCGATCGGCGGCGCGGTCCGCATGAACGCTGGTGCCCACGGCGGGCAGATGGCCGACCATCTCCTCGAGGTGGAGCTGCTGCGCCTGCGCACCGGCGGTCGGGAGACGTGGCCGGTGGAGGCTCTCGGGCTCGCCTACCGCCACAGCGATCTCCCCGACGACGGCGTCGTGGTGTCGGCGACCATGACCCTGGCCACGGGGGATCCGGCCGAGGTGCACCGGGAGATCGAGCACATCCGCGCCTGGCGACGCGAGCACCAGCCGCTCAACGAGCCCAACTGTGGGTCGGTGTTCACCAACCCACCGGGCGACAGCGCCGGTCGGCTGATCGATGTCGCCGGTTGCAAGGGGCTGGCCGTGGGTGGTGCCCGTGTCTCCAGTCTGCACGCGAACTTCATCGTGACCCGGCCCGGGGCACGCGCGACGGATGTCGCCACCTTGATCGAACTCGTGATCCGACGGGTCCGCGCGTCCGCCGGGGTCGAACTGCACGCCGAGGTGCAACGCCTCGGGGCGGTGGCCGTCGACGAGGACCGGTTGGCCGCGCAGGGGACGGCGGGCGGACCGTGATCGACGAGAAGATCGCCGAACGCCGTGCCTCGGTCCGCGACGATCGGCGGCGGGCCCGACTCCGTCGGACCGTCACCTTCGTGGTCGTCCTCGCGGTCGTCGGCGTGCTGGTCGCCGTGGAGCGAAGCGCCCTGGTCGGCCTCGAGGAGGTCGAGGTCGTCGGGATCGAACGGCTGACGCCCGACGAGGTGCGTGAGGCGGCCGCGCTGGAGCTCGGCACCTCCACCCTCAGGCTGCGCCTGGACCGTGCCAGCGAGCAGGTGGAGGGGTTGCCGTTGGTGCGCCGTGCCGAGGCGGGACGCCTGGATCCGCTGACGGTCCAGATCGTGGTCGAGGAGCGGGCCCCGCAGGTCGTGGCCGTCGGTGGGGACGAGCGGCGGCTGCTCGATGCCGAGGGAGTGGTCATCGACGACGTGGACCCCACCGGGGATGAAGACCTCCTCGAGACGCTCGCGGAGATCCACCTGCCGGGGGCGCCACCGGCGGTGGGGGAGCGCGTGGCGGCCGACCCGGCGCTGGCCAACGCCCATGCGGCCTGGCGTGGGCTGTCCGGGCCGATCCGTGCGGAGGTCGTGCGTCTCGACGCCGCTGGACCGGATGAGTTGACGCTGCGGTTGCGTGCCGGCATCGCCGTCCGCTTCGGGCGGGCGGAACGGATCGACGAGAAGGTGCGGGCGCTCGGCGCGGTCCTCGAGGACATCGGGGACACCCCGATCGAGATGATCGATGTCCGCGCGCCCCGCGCACCGGTGGTGGGGAGCGGCTGAGGTCTGGGCGGCCGGCTCCGTCCGCACGGGGTCACCTGCTTGACCCCTTGCGCTGGCGGGGGCTACGGTCCACCAGAGGTTGACATAAGTCTACACCTCTACCTGAGGTCGAGGGCTCGGCGCACTCGTCCACGGGCACCCGGATACCCCGTGCGCGCCCGGTCGAGACGGTCCAGGAGGACCGCGACCGGCCACCGCGCGGGTCGGCGCCGAACGACGAGGAGGTCTCCGTGGCGGCAGCACCGTCCAACTATCTGGCCGTCATCAAGGTCGTCGGGATCGGCGGGGGTGGCGTCAACGCCGTCAACCGGATGATCGACGCCGGGCTCCACGGGGTGGAGTTCGTGGCGATCAACACCGACGCCCAGGCGCTGTTGATGTCCGACGCGGACGTCAAGCTCGACATCGGCCGGGATCTGACCCGTGGGCTCGGTGCCGGTGCTGACCCTGTCGTCGGCCGGCAGGCCGCCGATGACCACCGCGAGGAGATCCTGGAGGTGCTCAAGGGCGCCGACATGGTGTTCGTCACCGCGGGCGAGGGCGGCGGGACCGGCACGGGTGCCGCACCCGTCATCGCCCAGGTCGCCAAGGAACTCGGTGCCCTGACCATCGGGGTGGTCACGCGCCCGTTCGCCTTCGAGGGGCGCCGACGCTCCACCCAGGCCGAGGACGGCATCACCGAGCTCAAGGACGAGGTCGACACGCTCATCGTCATCCCGAACGACCGCCTGTTGCAGATCGCCGACGGCGACACCTCGGTCGTCGCGGCGTTCAAGCTCGCCGACGACGTCCTGTTGCAGGGCGTGCAGGGGATCACCGACCTCATCACCACACCGGGGTTGATCAACCTCGACTTCGCCGACGTGCGCGCGGTCATGAACGACGCAGGAAGCGCGCTGATGGGTATCGGGAAGGCTCGGGGCGAGTCCCGGTCCCTGGAGGCCGCGCAGCTGGCGATCTCCTCGCCGCTGCTCGAAGCCTCCATCGACGGGGCGCGCGGTGTGCTGCTGATGCTGGCCGGCGGCAGCGACCTGGGCCTCTTCGAGGTGAACGAGGCCGCCGATGTGATCACCCAGGCGGCGCACCCCGAAGCCAACATCATCTTCGGTGCCGTCATCGACGACTCGCTCGGTGACGAGGTCAAGGTGACCGTCATCGCCGCCGGCTTCGACAAGTACGACGGCGCGGTCGAGCAGTCGGGTGCGTTCCTCCGCAGCACGGACGAGGTGACCGCCACGGCCGACGAGCCGGAGGACGAACCCGACGAGGTGTTCACCCCGGAGCCGGCCGCCGAGGAGGAACCCCGTCTCGTCCAGGTGATCGGGGACGAGGACGAGGACGACCTCGACGTGCCGTCGTTCCTGCGCTGAGCAGGGCACCGGTGGTGCCCCTTCGCCCGGCCGAGCTCGGTGACGGCGTGGGCGCCTGGTTCAGCGGACGCGACGTCGACGCGGCACCCGTCCCGATCGGAGGTGGCGGCAACCTCGCGCACCGGCGCCCTCACCGCCCCTCCGAACTCGCGGCCGCCAGGCGCGCGGTGGGGTCGGCGACCGAGACGGACCCGCGCACCTGGCATCTGCTGCAGCAGGTCCACGGCGGCGCCGTCGCCGTGGTCGATGACCGCACGCCAGCCGGTGCGGAGCTCCGCGGGGTCGATGCGGCCGTGACCACGTGCGTGGAGCGACCACTGGTGGTGCAGGCCGCGGACTGCGTTCCGGTGCTCTTCGCCGGGCCGGGCGCGGTCGGTGTCGCCCACGCTGGCCGCCTCGGGGTGACGGCCGGTGTGATCGCGGCCGCGGTGGCTGCCCTCCGCCGCTTGCTCGGCTCGACGGCGCCGATCCGTGCGGCGGTCGGACCGGCGATCGGGCCCTGTTGCTACGAGGTCCCCGCGGCTCTGCGCGACGAGGTCGTCGCCTCCCTGGCCGCCGACGGTCCGGCCGGGATCGCCGATGCCGCGCGGATCGCGGGCCGGACCCGGTGGTCGACCCCTTCGCTCGATCTTCCGACCGCCGTCCGTGCCCAGCTCGGCGCGGCCGGTGTCCAGGTGACCGCGCCGACCGCGGAGTGCACCTGTTGCGACGAGGCCTGGTTCAGCCACCGTCGCGATCCCGACAGCGGACGCCAGATCGGCCTCATCGTGCGTCGGGCGGACGCGGGGGTGAGCCCGTGATCGGGCAGGAGGAACTGGCGGACCGACTGGAGACGGTGCGGGGACGGATCGTCGCCGCGGCCACGGCGGCGGGGCGCAACCCCGCCGACGTCCTGCTGCTCGGGGTCACCAAGACCCATCCGCCGGCGGTCGCCCAGGCGGCGGTCGAACTCGGCCTGGTCGACCTCGGGGAGAACCGCGTGCAGGAGCTGCTGGCCAAACAGGCGGAGGTGGAGGGGGCGCGCTGGCACCTCGTCGGTCGGCTGCAGCGGCGCAAGGCGCGGGACGTGGTCGGTGCCCACGTCCTGATCCACAGCGTCGATCGACGCTCGCTCGTCGATGAGCTGTCACGACGAGCCGAGGCAGCCGGTGCGCTCCAACGGACCCTGATCCAGGTCAACGTCGGTGATGATCCTGCCAAGGGCGGGTGTCACCTCACCGAGACCGCGGAGCTGGTGGCCTACGCTCGCGCACGATCACACCTCGCCGTCGAGGGGCTGATGACGATCCCGCCGATGCCACCACCAGGGGCCGACCCTGCGTCCGCTGCACGCCCGCACTTCATGGCGCTGCGTGAGCAGCGGGATGCGTTGCGCGAGCGGTTCCCGGAGGTGGTGCACCTCTCGATGGGGATGTCGGACGACCTGGAGACGGCGGTGGCCGAGGGTGCGACGATGGTCCGGGTCGGAACGGCCCTGTTCGGGCCCCGAGGCGATGGGCCGTGGCGAAAGGACGCAGTGTGAGCGCGATGTGGAACCGCACCTTGATCTACCTGGGACTCCGCGAGGAGCCCGAGGAGATGTACGACGAGGTCCCTGCGCGCTTCGTCCCCGAGGACGACCCCTACGCCGCGCATGCGCTGATGCGGGGCGCTGGCCGGGAGCCGAGCGTGGCCCGTGAGCTGGCCACCGCCGCCGCTCGAGGTGGCACGGAGCAGCCGGGTCGGGCCCAGCGCAACGGCGCGCACGCTCCGGTCGCCGGCGGTGACGACAACGTGCGTCCGCTGCGTGCCCCAGATCCCGTCGGACCAGGCCCGGGGGCGGCGTCACGGGTCGCGGTCGTCGAGGTGGCGCGGTTCGACGACGTCGAGGCTGTCGGCGCCCGCTACCGCACCGGCCAGGCGGTCCTCTTCGACGTCTCCGGTGCCTCCAGCGCCACGGCACGCCGGGCCGTGGACTTCGTCGCCGGCCTGACCTACGCGCTCCGGGGCAAGCTGCACAAGGTCGGCTCGCGGGCCTTCCTCCTCGTGCCGGACGGGGTCGAGCTCCTGCATGAGGAGCGTCGCCGCCTGACCGATCTCGGCTACCGGTTGCCGACCGGGAGCGACGCGTGATCCTGGCGCAAGCCGCGGCGTCCCCTCGCCCCCTCTCGTCCATCCTCGTGCTGTTGCTGCAGCTGTACACGTTCGTGCTGTTCGCCTACGTGATCTTCTCGTGGATCCCGCGGACACCGGAGCCGCTGGTGCCGTTCCAGCTGGGTGTCCGCCGGCTCGTCGAGCCGGTGCTCATGCCGCTGCGCCGGGTCATCCCACCGCTGCGGATCGGTGGCATCGCGTTGGACCTGTCGATCCTGGTGCTGTTCTTCGGGATCTCGCTGCTGCTGCTTCCCCTGGCCGCTTCGCTGCCGTTCTGATCCCGACCGAGTCGCACCTGAGGGAGTCCATCGATGGCCTACAGCCCGGAGGACATCGTCGCCTACGAGTTCCGGACCCGTACGCGCGGCTACGACCGTGCCGAGGTTGATGAGATGCTCGACGCACTGGCCGACCAGGTCGAGCGGGAGGAACAGGACCTCGACGACCTGCGCGCCCGGCTGCGTGACGCCGAGCGTCGGCTCGGAGACGCCCTCGAGTCGGAATCGGCCCTGAAGCGCGGGCTGGTCGCTGCGCAGGAGGCCGCCGACCGGGCGCTCGATGAGGCCCGGGAGCAAGCCTTAGAGGCGTTGGCTGCGGCGGAACGGGAGATCGAGGAGCGGCTCGCCGCTGCGGAGTCGGATGCGCAGGCGATCCGCGCTGCTGCCGAAGCGGAGGCGGCCGAACGTCGTGACGAGCTCGTCGCGTTGCGGGCGGTCGACGAGGGGCATCGGGAACGGCTGCGAGCCCACCTCGATGCGCAGCTCCGCCTCCTCGACGAGCTGCCGGGCCCGCCCGAGCTGGCGTCCGAGGAGCCAGCACCGGACGACGGCCACGGGGTGGAGGACACCGGTGCGGCCTGGGAGCAGGACGTCGCGGAGGAGCGGGATCCGGACGTCCACGACGGCCCGGGCACGCACGACGACCCCAGCAGGGACGACCTGCCGAGCGGGGAGGCTCCCGACCCAGGGGAGGAGCCCGCCGCGCCCGAGGACGGGGACGGCGACGACGACACGCCGAGCCCGATCTGGGGCTGACTCCGACACGCCCAGCGCAGGGATCCGTGTCAGCGCAGCGTGGCGTCACGGAAGCGTCGGGCTCCGAGCCGGGCGGCACGCTCCAACGGGTGGTTGCGGTAGCCGTACCGCGCCCCCAGCCACAGGTAGAGCGGGAGCAGCACCGGGCCGAGTCGCTGGGTCTGTCTCGCGTGGACGGCTTCGTGGGCGAGCAGGACCGGATGCGGGTCCTCGACCCGGCTGAGCACCACCTGGCCGATCGTGTTGGCGTCGGCCCCGACCGCCCGCAGTGCGATGCTCGAGAGGCCGCCGACCCCCCGGGCGACGAAGCACCCGAGCTCTGCGTCCCACCGTGGGAGACGCCCTCCGGCGAGTGCCAGGAGGAAGCCGGCTGCGGTCATCGGCCCGGACCAGACGGCCGCCAGCGTCCGGCCGAGCCGGGTCGCCGGCGGCTCCGGCACCCACGCAGACAGGCGTTCCGCCCACGGCGCGATCGGTCCCGCGAGGGGGATGTCCGCGGCGGCGCTGGCACGCGGGATCTCGCCGCGTCGGATGGCCTGCGCCTCGCGGCGCTGTCGCACGACGCCGACGATCCCGGCCGCGACGGTGGCGCCGAACAGTGCGGCGACGATCCGGCGCATCATCGACGGATCGCCACGAGCGCGGAACCGAGCTCACCGAGGTCGACGGGGGTGCCGTCCGCAACCGGTGCGCGCTGCACCGAGGTCGCCAGCACCTCCCGGGCCACCTGGTCGTAGTGCCCCGCGGCGGCCAGCTCCTCGTCGAGTTCGGCCGGCTCGACCGCGAGCACGAGCTCGATCCGGTCGGAGAGCGCCAGGCCCGCCTCCTTGCGCTGGTCGTTGATGGCCCGGACCAGCTCCCGGGCGGCCCCTTCGACCTCGAGCTCGCGGCTCAGCTCCGTGTCGAGCGCGAAGGTGGTGGTCGCATCGCGTGCCACCGCCCAGCCCGTCCGCGGCCGTTCGATCACCTCGACCATGTCCGGGGTGATGGTGACCGGCTCGCCATCCACCTCGAGCTCCGCGTCGCCGTCCTCGAGCCGTGCCGCCAGCTCTGCGGCCTGCTCGCCCGCGAGCGCGCTGATCGCCTCGGCGACCTTCGGAGCCCGTTGCTGGAAGGCCGGACCGAGCGCGCGGAAGTTGGGCTTGCAGTCGCGCTCGATCAGTTCCCCGGTGCCGTCCGAGAGCTCGATGCTGTGGACGTTGAGCTCCTCGGCGACCTCGGAGGTCAGCGCCTTGAGTCCCGCCCGTTCGGAGACCGGGACGCTGACCAGGGCACGCGCGAGGGGTTGACGGATCCTCACGGCGCTGTCGTTGCGGGCCTGACGACCGAGCTCGACGACCCGCCGCGCGGTGGCCATGGCCGCTCGGAGCGCATCGTCGCGCCAGGCGTCCTCGGCGACGGGGAAGTCGCTGAGGTGGACCGAGTCGTGCGGCGCATCGTGGCCCGTCGCGGCCGGCGCGACGACCAGGTCCTGCCACAGCCGCTCCGCCAGGAACGGGATGAACGGCGCCAGCAGCTGCGCGAGGGTCACCAGGCACGTGTGCAGGGTGTGGTAGGCGGCCGCCTTGTCCGCCGGGTCGTCGCTGACCGACTTCCAGAACCGGCGCCGGTTGCGGCGCACGTACCAGTTCGACAGGTCGTCGACGAAGCGTTCCAGGGCCCGCGTCGAGGTGGACACGTCGTAGCGGTCCAGGGCCACATCCACCGTCTCGATCAGTTCGGCGAGCTCGGCCAGCACCCAGCGGTCGATGGCCGGACGGTCCGCCACCGCCGGTGCCGGCGTCTCGAGGTCGAACCCGTCGATCCTCGCGTAGGTCGTGAAGAAGACGTGGGTGTTCCACAACGTCAACAGGAACTGCCGGGTCACGTCCTCCAGCAGGTTGTGGCTGACCCGCCGGTTCACCCACGGGTTGCCCTCGGCGAACATCAACCAGCGCAGGGCATCGGCGCCGTGCCCGCCGATCAGCTCCCACGGGTCGAGGACGTTGCCGGCCGACTTGGACATCTTGCGGCCGTCCTCGTCGACGATGTGCCCGAGGACGGCACAGGTCCGGTACGAGCTGTTGCCGAACAGCAGGGTCGACTCGGCCAGCAGGCTGTAGAACCAGCCCCGGGTCTGGTCGATGGCCTCGCAGATGTAGTCCGCCGGGTAGTGGCGGGCGAACTCCTCGTGGCCGGTGTGGGGGTAGCCCCACTGGGCGAACGGCATCCCACCGGAGTCGAACCAGGCGTCGGCCACCTCCGGGGTGCGATGCGCCGTGCCGCCGCACTTCGGGCAGGACACCGTGACGTCGTCGACGTAGGGGCGGTGGGGGTCCAGCTCGCTCAGGTCGCGGCCGGCCAACTCCCCGAGCTCCGCGCGGCTGGCCACCACCTCGATGTGGTCGCAGTCGTCACACCGCCAGAACGGCAGCGGGGTCCCCCAGTACCGGTCCCGTGACAGCGCCCAGTCGACGTTGTTCTCGAGCCAGCGACCGAAGCGCCCGTCACGGATGTGCTCGGGATGCCAGTCGATGCTCGCGTTGTTGGCGAGCAACTGCTCGCGCTCGGCGGTCGTGCGGATGTACCACGACGGCTTGGCCCAGTAGATCAGCGGACGGTGGCAGCGCCAGCAGAACGGGTAGGTGTGCGTGTAGGTCAGCGAGCGCAGCAGCAGCCCGCGTTCGCGGAGATCGTCGGTGAGGCCCTCGTCGGCGTCCTTGACGAACTCGCCCTGCCAGGGACCGACGGTGAAGCGCCCGGTCGCATCCACGGGGTTGAGCACCGGCAGGCCCTCGGCACGGCCGACCGTCATGTCGTCCGCACCGAAGGCCGGTGCGAGGTGGACGATGCCGGAGCCGTCGGCGGTGGTGACGAAGTCGGCGGCGAGGAGTCGGTGGGTGTCGTAGCCGTCGGGCAGGGCGACGAAGTCGAACGGGCGCTGGTAGTGCAGCTCGAGCAGCTCGGTGGCGGGGACGGTACGCACCACTTCGGCGTCCTCGCCCAGCACGGCCTCGCGCCGCTCGGCGGCGAGCACGAGCAGTTCGTCGTGCACACCGAAGGCGGAGGTGCGCACCAGCTCGTAGTCGACCTCCGGTCCGATCGCGCACGCGGTGTTGGAGGGCAGCGTCCAGGGGGTCGTCGTCCACACGACCAGCGACGCGCCCTCATCGGCAAGCGGGCCCTCCACCAGGGGGAACCGGACGTAGACGCTCGGGTCGTCCACCTGCTCGTAGCCCTGGGACACCTCGGCGTCGGACAACGCGGTCCCGCAGCGGCCGCAGTACGGCGCGACCCGGAAATCCTCGAAGATCAGGTCGCGGTCCCACAGCTCCTTGAGCGCCCACCACAGGCTCTCGACGTAGGAGGTGTCCATGGTGCGGTAGGCGTCGTCGGTGTCGATCCAGAAGCCGATGCGCTCGGTGAGCTCCTCGAACGCGCCGACGTAGCGTTGCACCGACTCGCGGCAGCGGGCGTTGAACGCCTCGATCCCGTAGGCCTCGATGTCGGCCTTGGAGTTGAGACCGAGCTCACGTTCGACCTCGAGCTCGACGGGGAGACCGTGGCAGTCCCAGCCACCCTTGCGGCGGACCGACAGACCCTTCATCGTGCGGTAGCGGGGGAAGATGTCCTTGAAGACGCGTGCTTCGACGTGGTGGGTCCCGGGCATCCCGTTGGCGGTCGGCGGGCCCTCGTAGAACGTCCAGTCGGGGGCGCCGGTCCGCTGGGCGATGCTGCGGGCGAACACGTCCCGTTCGCGCCACAGCGCCAGCACCTCGAGCTCGAGTCCGGGGAGATCCGGACGGGATGCGACGTCGGGCCAGGCGCTCGACGGGGCGGAGACGGTTGCGTCGGACATCGGTGGCTCCCTCGGGGTCGGGCCGCCCTCGCTCGGGGACGGCGAGCACGCCGTTGTTCCCGAGGGACGGCCCCTGGCAGAGACGCCACCGGACCGCGGTACCACCCTCGTTGGCCACCGGCTGCGGTGACCCGCTCCTTGGCTGCTGCCCACCGGCTCGCGCCGGGGGCCCGCGTGTCGTGCGGGGCCGTCCACGCCTACCACCACGGGTCTTCGTGGGTTCGTCGTGGCCGCTCGGAGGTGATGGCGCACCGGGACCCCACCGCCGGCTCACACCATCCCGGCTCGCTCGTCGTGGGGCGGCTTCGGGGGCCGCGTCCTCGTCATCGCGTTGTGGTCGCCCACGTGCGCGGGCGACCCGGGGGACAGTCTACGGACCACCGGCGCCGACGGCGACCGGGCGGACCGTCCGTCGCGATCGAGCGACCGTGGCACCGTGCGGATGGCGCGTGGTGTTCTGCTACCTTCCCCGCCTTATGCCACGTCGATCACTCACCCAGAAGCAGCTCCGCGCCCGGCGCGAGGAGCTCGAGGCCGAGCGCGCACAGCTGCTCGAACAGGTCGTCGAGCTCGATGCCGAGGCGGACGTCAACAACTGGCGCGAAGGCGGGTTCGATGACGATCCCGCCGATGCCGGCTCGGCAAGCTTCGAGCGCGAGACCGCGCAGTCGCTGTCGAACCACGCCCGCGGCATCCTCATCCAGATCGATGACGCGCTTCGCCGCATCGACAACGGCACCTACGGCATCTGCGAGCGCTGCGGTGAGAAGATCGAGCTGGAGCGGCTCGAAGCCATCCCCTACGCGACCCTGTGCATGACGTGCAAGCGCCGTGAAGAGACAGGTCGCTGACCTCGTGACCGCGGATCCGTCCCCGGGCGACGACGGGGAGGCACGCCCTGATGGCGACGACGAGGTGGTCCTGCCGCCCCATCCCGGCGCCGTCCCCATCGGGATCCTCACCGCCGCGGTCCTGATCGTCCTGGACCAGGCGACCAAGGCGCTGGTCGAGGCCGTGCTGACCCCCGGACGGTTCGTCGCGTGGCTGTCGGAGGACATCGGCTGGCAGCTCGTCTACAACCCTGGCGGAGCCTTCGGGCTGCCGCTGCCGCCGTGGGTGTTCCTGGTGGTCACGGTCGGGGTCCTCGTCCTGATCACCCGCGTCCTCCCAGCTACCCACACGCTGCTGACCGCGGTGGCGTACGGGATGCTGCTCGCGGGGGCGGTCGGCAACGCCCTCGATCGGCTGCTCAGGTCGGGTGCGGACGGGTTCGGCGGCGGCTTCGTGGTCGACTTCGTGGCCTGGGGCAGCTTCCCGCGCTTCAACGTGGCCGACAGCGCGATCACGGTCGGTTTCGTGCTCCTGTTGATCGCCCTGTTGGTCGAGGAGCGGCGCGCCGAAGCGCTGGAGCGCGGGCGGTGACGGGCTTCACGGTGACCGAGGACGAGGCCGACACCCGGCTCGACGTCCTGCTCGCCGCCCACCTCGACATCTCCCGCAGCCGTGCTGCCGCGCGCATCGACGCCGGCGAGGTGCGTGTCGACGGGGAGGTGGTGACCAAGCGGCGTCCCGTCGCCGCCGGTGCCGAGGTGGTGGTCGAGGATGCGGTGGCGCCCACGGCGAGCCCCCCGCCGGCGCTGCCGCCGGTGCGCTACCGCGATGAGCACCTGCTGGTGGTCGCCAAGCCCGCCGGACTCGTCGTCCATCCGGGCGCCGGACACCCGGACGGGACGCTGGTCGAAGCGCTCGAGGCCGCGGGTGTCCCGCTGGCTCCTGCCGGGGGAGTGGGGCGGCCTGGCATCGTCCACCGTCTCGACCGCGATACCTCGGGACTGCTCCTGATCGCGTGTACCGATGGTGCCCACCGGGGGCTGGTCGCCGCGCTCGCCGCCCGCCAGGTCCGCCGTCGCTACCTCGCGCTGGTCGCCGGCGTGCCGAGCGATCCTCGCGGCCGCATCGAAGCGTCGATCGGCCGTGACCCGCGTGACCGGGTGCGTTTCGCCGTCGTCGCCTCCGGCAAGCCCGCTTCGACGCGGTACCGCACGCTGGCGACCGGCACGGCTCCCGGGCTGCCCGAGCACCGCGGCGAGGTCGCCCTGCTCGCCTGTCAGCTCGGCACCGGCCGCACCCACCAGGTGCGGGTGCACCTGAGCGAGCTGGGGAGTCCGATCGTCGGGGACCCCACCTACCGTGCGCCCGGCGCGGTGAACCGTGCGCTCGGACTGACGCGGCCGTTCCTCCATGCCGCTTCGCTCGCGTTCACCCACCCGATCACCGGGG
The DNA here is from genome assembly GCA_040904745.1 of Nitriliruptoraceae bacterium. Taxonomy (GTDB): domain Bacteria; phylum Actinomycetota; class Nitriliruptoria; order Nitriliruptorales; family Nitriliruptoraceae; genus T1Sed10-7. Next base: position 5,504 of record JBBDSW010000092.1, on the reverse strand, counting down.
CGGCGATCGAGCTGGTGGAACCGCTCCCGGACGCCCTCCTGGCTGTCCTGGAGCGTGTCGGGATCGCCGCCTGGGACCCGAGCGAGCTCACCGAGCGGTGGTGACCCTGCACCTCGCCGTGGCGGTCGGCTGCTACGGTCCAGGCGCGAACCACAGGCGTGTGGTTCTTCCCCGTCACACGCCTCCGGTTCGTGGCCGCTGACGCGCGTACGCCCGTCGGTCGGCCAGAGACCGTGACCGCTCGTGACGCCGGGGAGGACCCGTGAGCACCAGCAGCTTCGCCCACCTGCACGTGCACACCGAGTACTCGATGCTCGACGGGGCCTCCCGCATCGACGAGCTGATGACCCATGTCCGCGAGGACGGGCAGCCGGCGGTGGCGATCACCGATCACGGGGTCCTGTTCGGCCTCGTGGAGTTCTTCCGCGCGGCGGAGCGCGAGGGGATCAAGCCGATCCTCGGCTCCGAGCTCTACCAGGCGATCGGGTCCCGGCACGAGCAGCGCCTCGGTGGCGCCGATGGCCGCCAGCGCTACCACCACCTGACGGCGCTGGCGCAGGACGACGTCGGCTACCGCAACCTCGTCTCGCTGTCGACCCGGGCCTACCTCGAGGGCACCTGGTACAAGCCGCGGGTCGACCGGGAACTCCTCGCCGAGCATGCCGAGGGCATGATCGTGCTCTCCGGCTGCCTCGGCTCCGAGGTCAACCAGCACCTACTGAAGGGCGACGAGGCGGCGGCTCGCCAGACGCTCAGCGACTTCAAGGACATCTACACCGCCGAGCGGTTCTACGTCGAGCTCCAGGACCACGGGATCGCCGAGCAGCGCCGTACGTGGCCGGTGCTTGAGAAGCTCGCCGGCGAGCTGGGCCTCAGGACGGTGATCAGCAACGACTCGCACTACACCCGCGCCGAGGACGCGCAGGCGCACGATGCGCTGCTCTGCATCCAGACCGGCGCGAAGATCTCCGAGCCGGACCGGTTCAAGTTCCAGGGCGAGAGTTTCTACGTCAAGAGCGCTGCGGAGATGCGCGAGGAGTTCCACGCCTACCCCGACGCGCTCGATGCGACCCTCGACATCGCCGAGCGGTGCGACGCCAAGATCGAGTTCGACCTCGATCTGCTGCCGCGGTTCCCCTGTCCGGATGGGATGAGCGAGGCCGCCTACCTGCGGCACAAGGTGTGGCAGGGTGCTGCTTCCCGCTACGGCGACCCGGTCCCCGACGAGGTGGCACGGCGCGTCGAGTACGAGCTCGACGTCATCGAGCAGATGGGCTTCCCCGCCTACTTCCTGATCGTCGCCGACCTGTGCGAGTACGCCCGGAACGAGGGGATCCGGGTCGGGCCCGGCCGGGGGTCGGCTGGTGGGTCGGTCGTCGCCTTCTGTACCGACATCACCCGGGTCGATCCGATCAAGCACGGCCTGATCTTCGAACGGTTCCTGAACCCGGCCCGCCTCCAGATGCCGGACATCGACATCGACTTCGACGATCGCCGACGTGGGGAGATGATCCGCTACGCCGCCCGCCGCTACGGCGAGGACCATGTGGCGCAGATCGTCACCTTCAGCACCATCAAGGCGAAGTCGGCGATCCGGGACGCCGCGCGCGTGCTGGACCATCCGTTCAAGGTCGGTGACGACCTCGCGAAGATGATGCCGCCCCCGGTCCAGGGCAAGGAGTCGCCGCTCGCCGACGCTTACGAGAAGTCCACCGAGCTGCGCAGCGCCCGCGAGGACCCCACCTACCGCGACGTGCTCGAGACCGCGGAGAAGCTCGAAGGCCTGAAGCGGCAGCACGGTATCCACGCCGCAGCGGTCGTGATCGGCGCGAAGCCGCTGCACGAGACCGTGCCGCTGCTGCGCACGGACAACGGGGAGATCGTCACCCAGTACGAGATGGGTGCGGCCGAGAGCATCGGCCTGTTGAAGATGGACTTCCTGGGCCTGCGCAACCTCACCATCCTGTCCGACGCCGAGCGGCACGTCCGCGACAACCGCGGGGTGGCGATCGACCTCGACGATGCGGATCTGCTCGGGGAGATGGACGACCCCGCGACCTACGAGATGCTCGGGACCGGCTACACCCTCGGGGTCTTCCAGCTCGACTCGACGGGCATGCAGGCGCTGGTCCGCAAGCTGAAGCCCACCCGGTTCGAGGACATCTCCGCCCTGCTCGCCCTGTACCGGCCCGGCCCGCTCGGCATGGACATGCACATCGCGTTCGCCGACCGCAAGAACGGGCTGGAGCAGGTCAGCTACGACCACGACGACCTGGAACCGATCCTCGGTGAGACCTTCGGGATCATCGTCTACCAGGAACAGGTCATGCGGATCGCCACCGACCTGTCGGGCTTCTCGATGGCCGAGGCCGACGCGCTCCGAAAGGCCGTGGGCAAGAAGGACCGCGAGCTCATGGAGGCGCAGAAGGACCAGTTGATCGCCGGTGGGGTGGCCAACGGCTACGAGCGCGCCTTCATGCAGAGCCTGTGGGGGCTGATCGAGAAGTTCGCCGAGTACGGCTTCAACAAGTCCCACACCGTCGCCTACGGGGTCGTCAGCTACCAGACCGCATGGCTCAAGACCCACTACCCGGTCGAGTACATGGCGGCACTGCTCACCAGCGTCAAGAACCACAAGGACAACAAACCGCTCTACCTGAACGAGTGTCGGCGGATGGGCATCCCGGTGCTACCTCCCGATGTGAACGAGTCGGGCAGCGACTTCACCCCCCGTGGCGACGAGGTGTTGTTCGGCCTCTCCGCTGTCCGTGGCGTGGGCGAGGGGATCGTCGGCTCCATCGTCGAGGCACGCCGCTCCGCCGGGCGGTTCGAGGACTTCGCGGACTTCTGCGACAAGGTCGACGCGAGCGTGCTCAACAAGAAGACGCTGGAGAGCCTGATCCTGGCCGGTGGCTTCGCCGGCATGGGTCACTCCCGCAAGGGGTTGTTGGCGACCTACGAGACGATCGTCGACGCGGCCCTGACCCGCAAGAAGGCGGAGGCCGCGGGCCAGTTCTCCCTCTTCGACGGTGGCGCTTCGGAGGCCACCCCTGACGACCTCGGGATCGAGACCGCCCCGCCGATCCCGGCCGAGGAGTACGACAAGGGCGAACTGCTGCGCTTCGAACGCGAGATGCTCGGGCTCTACGTCTCCGACCACCCGCTGTTCGGGACGGAGAAGGTGCTCGAGCAGTACACCGATGCGACCTGTGCGAGCCTGCGGGAGCGGGACGATGGCGCCTTGGTCGTCGTGGCAGGCGTGCTCACGGCGCTGACGAAGAAATTCACCCGCAAGGGGGACACCTACCTCGTCGCCACGGTCGAGGACCTCACCGGGCAGGTGGAGGTCGTGTTCTGGCCCAACACCTACCGCGCGGCGCACGAGGTGCTCGCCGAGGACGCGGTCCTGGTCGTCACCGGACGACTGGAGGTGCGCGACGAGGCGGTCAAGCTCACCGCCAACAAGGTGTCCGTGCCGGATCTCTCCGAGGCACTCGGCTCACCCGTGGTGGTCTCCTTCGCTGCCGAGCAGTGCACGGCCGATGCCGTCCGCCGGTTGAAGGACGTGCTCGCCAACCACGCCGGGGTCGTCCCCGTCCATCTCGAGGTCGCCGCACCGGACGGCAGCCGACGCACCTACCGTCTCGACGACGGCTACCGTGTGGAACGGCGTCCCGGCCTGTTCGGGGAACTGAAGTCCGCCTTCGGCCCGGATGCGGTCGACGTCGAGGTGGGCGAACGCACCTTCGGTGACGACGAGGAGCCGGCGTGGCGTCGCCGTCGGCGGGACAGCGAGCTGGTCAGCTCACGGTGAACATCGGGCCCGCGGGTCCGGGTGCACCCTGCCCGATCCGGTTCCCGATGCGGCGGGAGGATGGCCGTGCGCTTGGGTGAGACCGTACGCGTCGGGGGTGCGGGCCTGTTGGCCCTGCTGGCGACCTACGGCATCGGCCGCCAGGCGTACGGCCTGTTCGTGCCGGCCTTCCGGGAGGAGTTCGGGCTGCCCCTGGACGTGCTGGGCTTCTACGCCAGCGCGGCCCAGGCTGGCTACCTGGTGGCCACCGTGGTCGCCGGTGCGCTGACGGCCCGCTTCGGACCTCGCTTGCCGGTCGTGTCCGGGTGCCTGCTGCTGGCGGTCGGTGCGGCCGTGACCGCGTCCGCGTCCAGCCCGCTGTGGCTGGCCGTGGGGATCACGGCGGCGGGTGCCAGTGCCGGTGGGGCGTGGGGACCGTTCTCGGATGCGGTCGACGTCCAGGTCCCGTCTTCCGGGAGGTGGCGTGCCCTGGCGCTGGTCAACGCCGGCTCGCCGGCCGGGTTGCTCGTCGCCAGCGGTTTCGTGCTGGTCGCCGGCGACCGGTGGCGGGCCGTGTGGTGGCTGTTCGCGATGATCGGGTTGGTGGCGGCCGCCGCGGCCTGGAAGGTGCTGACTGCGAGCGTGCCGGAGCCGGACTCCGACCGGGTACGACCCCGGATCGGATGGTTCTTCGACACCTGGTCGGTGCGCCTGTTCAGCGTCGCACTGGGGGTATCGATCACCTCCGGTGCCTACTTCGCGTACGCACCCGACACCGCACAGCACGCCGGCCTGGCCAGTTGGATCGGCCCGGCGATGTGGGCGGTCCTGGGGAGCGCTGGCGCCGCCGTCGGTGTCTTCGGCGGCGGGATCGCCAGCCGGTACGGCGTGCGCAGGCCCCTGAAGGTGAGCCTCGTCCTGGTCGCCGGATCGCCCGTGGTGCTGCTGGTCGCACCGGGGTCCGTGGGCGCTGCCCTGGCTTCCGCTGCCCTGTTCGGGGTGGGTTTCGCCACGACGTTCGCCCTGGTGGTGATGTGGAACCAGCAGGTCTTCCGCGAGCGCCCCACCACCGGGTTCACGTTCGCCATCGGGTTCATCGCGGCCGGGTTCATCATCGGGCCGGGCTTGTTCGGCGTGCTGGCCACGCACCTCGGCCGTCCGGTGGCGTTCCTCACCGTCGCCGCCCCGTCCCTGCTGGTCATGCTGGTCTCCCCAGCGCCAGAGAACCGCCTCGAACCCGACAGGTAGCGTCTCGGCGCCCGCGGATCCGGACGGCGGCGCTTCCGCGGTCCGGCTGCGCTGCTCAGCGCGCTCCGAGGGGCTGCGGCGTCGCGACGACCACGTCCTCGCCGTGGCCGAACCGGGCCTCGATCACGTCCTTGCCGTACGGCGCGAGCGCGAGCCCCGCGAGCTTGAAGTGCACGACCGCGAACGGGATCCCGATGATCGTGATGGCCAGCAGCAGCCCGAACAGGACGTGCAGCAGCGCGAGCCACCAGCCGGCGACCACGAACCACACCACGTTGCCGAACGTCGATGCCGCACCCGCGCCCTGCCGTCGGATGACCACACGTCCGAAGGGCCAGAGCGTGTAACCGGCCAGACGGAACGCCGGCACGGCGAACGGGATCGTCACGACCAGCAGGACGGAGAGCGCGCCCGCGAGCAGGTAGGCGATCGCCAGCTCGATGCCGCTGAGCAGCAGCCAGAG
>JBBDSW010000091.1:0-6615 GCA_040904745.1 Nitriliruptoraceae bacterium | reverse complement strand
GTGCGAGGAGCAGTTGTCGTGCATGTCGAGGTCGGCGACGTCGCCCCCGATTTCGAGCTCAGGGATCAGACCGGCAAGCCGGTCCGCCTCTCCGACTACCGGGGCAAGAAGCACGTGCTCATCGTCTTCTACCCCTCCTCGTTCACCGGGACGTGCGAAGGGGAGATGTGCCAGATCCGGGACTCGATCGAGGCGTTCCACAACGACCAGGTGGAGACGCTGGCGATCTCGGTGGACGCACCGCCGACCCACGCCCGCTGGGCGCATGAGCAGGGCTTCGAGTTCCCGCTGCTCTCCGACTTCTGGCCCCACGGCGAGGTGGCCAGCAGCTACGGGGTGTTCGACGACCGGTTCGGCGTCGCCGTGCGCGGGACCGTCATCGTCGACCGCGAGGGCCGGGTCGTCTACACCGATCGGAACCCGATCCCCGAGGCCCGCGACCAGCAGGCCTGGAAGTCGGTGCTCAAGGAGCTCGGGGCGCTGTGAGCCGTCGCGGGCCCCTCAGCCCGCGAAGCATCCCCACGTGTCGTTGGTCACCTCGGCGGATCCGAGGTCGATCGTGGTGTCGTCCGGTGCCGTGACCTCCAGGTCGGCCAGGGTGGCGCTCAACTCGCCGGGGCAGCCCTGGTCGACGGCACCACCCTCGAGCGTGATGGTCCCGCCGGTGATCGGCCACTCCTCTGTGACGTCCGGGGTGGGCTCGCCGGGTTCCAGGACGTCGTCGCACCAGTTGGCGAAGAGGTCGCGTCCGTGCTGCACGGTGGCCTGCCAGGCCTCGTCCGGGAGGGTCGCCTCCCGCGCGAGCTCCCCGCTGGCGACGGCCTCGTGGTCGGCCACACCGAGGCGGATGGCGACATCCTGCTCAGGGGTCCCGAGCCAGAACCCGTAGCCGCACCCGTAGGTTTCCAGCTCGGCGAGCTCGAGCTCCTCGAGCGCACGTGGCTGCGCGGCGCCACCGCATGCGGCCACCAGCAGCGCGATCGCTGCGGCGATCGATCGGCGGGCGGTGTACGACATGACGGCCTCCAGCTTCGCTCACCGGTTGGGACGCCGACGAGGTCGCCGTGGTTCCGCGAGACGGGCCATCGGGCGTGCGACCGCGGGCGAGCCCGGGGACGACGGCGGTATCGTTGGCCCACCACCGGCCGAGGACCCAGCACGTGACCGAGATCATCGAAGCGTTCAGCTACGACGACGTGCTTCTGCTCCCGGAGGCGTCCGCCGTCCTGCCGCGGGATGTCGACCTCTCGACCGCGTTGCACCCGCGGGTCAACCTGAGTCTCCCGATGCTCTCCGCCGCGATGGACAAGGTGACCGAGACGGACATGGCGATCGCGCTCGCCCGCCAGGGAGGGCTCGGGGTCATCCACAAGAACGTCTCCGTGGCCGATCAGGCCGCCATGGTCGAGTCGGTCAAGCGTTCCGAGTCCGGCTTCATCATCGATCCGGTCACCCTGCGTCCCGATGATCCGGTCGACACCGCCTTCGAGCTGATGTCGCGCTACCGCGTGTCGGGATTCCCGGTCGTCGACGGTGAGCAGCGGCTGGTCGGCATCGTCACCAACCGCGATCTCCGGCTCGGCGCACCCCCCGGCGCCCCGGTGAGCGACTACATGACGTCCTCACGCCTGGTGACGGCCGTGCCGGGGACGACGTTGGACCAGGCTCGTGACCTCATGCAGGAGGCCCGGGTCGAGAAGCTGCCGATCGTCGATCCCGAGGACGGCCGGCTCACCGGCATGTTCACCTTCAAGGACATCGAGAAGGTCCGCAAGTACCCGACGGCCGCCAAGGACGCGCGGGGACGACTGCTGTGTGCCGGCGCGGTCGGGGTCGGCCCGGAAGGGGAGGAGCGTGCGGAAGCACTGGTCGCGGCCGGTGTCGACCTGCTCGCCGTCGACTCCGCCCACGGGCACTCGGCCGGCATCCTCGAGTTCGCGGCCAAGCTCAAGGACCGGCATCCGGACACGGTGCTCATGGTCGGCAACGTCGCGACCGGCGACGGGGTGCGCGCCTGCGCCGACCACGGGGCCGACGTCGTCAAGATCGGGGTCGGGCCGGGCTCCATCTGCACCACACGGGTGGTGACCGGCGTCGGTGTCCCGCAGTTCAGCGCCGTCCTCGAGTGCGCCCGCGCCGGGACCGACCGGGGCGTCGCGACCGTGGCCGACGGTGGCGTGCGCTACTCGGGTGACGTCGTCAAGGCGCTGGCCGCTGGCGCGACGGCCGTGATGGTCGGGAACCTCCTGGCCGGCACGGACGAGTCCCCCGGTGAGCTCGTGCTGGTCGGTGGACGCCGCTACAAGGAGTACCGCGGGATGGGCTCCGTCGACGCGATGCGGGCCGGGTCCGCCGACCGCTACTTCCAGAACGACGACCGCCCCGTCGGCAGCGCCGCCGAGGCACGGCAGCCGTCCAAGCTCGTGCCGGAAGGCGTCTCCGGGTTGCTGCCCTACCGCGGCACGGTCGGCGAGGTGACCCAGCAACTCGCCGGTGGGATCCGTTCGGGCATGGGCTACGTCGGCGCGGGCACGTTGACGGCCCTGGCGGAGCGCGCCCGGTTCACCCGGCAGACGGCGGCTGGCGCCGCGGAGGGTCACGTCCACGACCTCGATGTCGTCCACGAGGCCCCGAACTACCAGGTGCCCGGCAAGCGCTGAGCCCCGCGGCCTGCTCTCAGGCCAGCGCGCGGACCGCGATCAGGGCGTCCAGCGCGGCCGCGACCCCGTCCTCGTCGACCGAGCGCGTCACCAGGTGCGCTGCCTCCCGGATCTCCGGCTCGGCCTGCGCCATGGCGATCGCGGTGCCGGCGACGGCGAACATCGAGGCATCGTTGGCGGCGTCCCCGATCGCGGCGACCTCATCGGGGGAGACGCCGAGGTGGTCGGTGGCCGCCACCAGGGCGGACCCCTTCGTGGCGCCGGGACGGTTCACGTTGGTGAAACGGGTGCCGGGGATCCTGGGGGAGGTGGCCGTGCTGATCTCGGCGTCCAACCGGGCCAGACCCGCGAGCAGCCGGCGGTGCGCCTCGTCGGTGAAGGTGATGAAGGTCGCCTTGGGGATCGGGGAGTCGCTGAACTGCTCGGTTCCCTCGACCAGCCCCAGTGGCTCCGCGCCCATCAGGTCCCAGTGGGCACGTCCACGCTCGTCCCAGGACGAGACGTGGAAGCCCGAGGTCCCGTAGATCTCGACGAAGGTGTCCTCGTCCGCCGCAGCCAGGTCCAAGAGGGTGCCGATGTCGCCGGGGCCCAGGGACCAGCTGGCGATCGTCCGTCCCTCGGCCCGCACCTCGGCGCCGTTGTGGAGGATGTGCGGGCCGGCGGCGCCCAACTGCCGGTGGAGGTCGTCGACCCCGTCACGCATCCGACCCGTGGCGTATCCGAAGCGGATGCCCGCCGTCTCGGCACGGGCGACGGCCGCGACGACGGCCGGGGTGGCCAGGGCTGCCGGGCCGACCAACGTCCCGTCCACGTCCGCGACGACGTAGCGCACCGCGGAGGGCTGCCACATCTCGAAGCGTCCCCCGGGACGCAGGCCCGGCGGCAGGGTGGCGTCCGGGCTCACCCGAGCGCCTTCACCTGGCCGAACCGGTCCTCGTAGCCCGAGAGGTTGGTGTTCAGCGCGTTCAGGACGCGCCCCACCATGGTCGGGGCGATGCGGACCCGCGAGACCACCTCGGCGTTGACCTTGCCCTGCTCGCCGGAGGGTTGGAGCTGGCAGAAGTCGAGGGTGAACTCGTGGGGGGAGTGGGACACGACGAGGAAGTTCGCGTACTCGCCGTGCTTCTGCTCGTCGGGGACGACGACCTGCACCTGCTTGTTACCGGCCTTGGGTTGCTGCTCGTTCGGATCGGGTGTCGGCTCGCCGCTCATGATCGGTCCTCTGCTGCTCGGGTCTGGTCTGCACCAGCTTCCGGCCGAGGCTACCGCCAAGCCGTCTACGCTCCCCGGTGACCGTTCGACCCCACCCCCCCGATGCTTGGAGCGACCGTGACCCTGGGCCCTCTGACCGACGCCGTCGCCGCTGCCACCGCCGAGGCGCTGGCCGTGGTGCCAAGGATCTGGGACCGCGACCACACCGTGTGGTCCGAGGATCCCACCGAGCTCGCGGACCGGCTCGGGTGGCTCGATGCCCCGGAGCGGGCCGACCGGGTCAAGGACGAGCTGGTTGCTCTGGCAACGGCCGTCCGCGACGAGGGCATCACCGATGTGCTGCTCGTGGGCATGGGCGGCTCCTCGCTCTATCCGGCCGTGCTCTCCGCGGTCTTCGGGCCGGGTCCGGGCTGGCCGCGCCTCCACGTCCTGGACTCGACCGACCCGGCGGCCGTCCTGGCCATGGAGAAGGAGCTGCCATGGCCGGCGACCCTGGTCGTGCCGGCCTCGAAGTCCGGTGGCACGATCGAGACGCTGAGCCACCTCGAGCGGTTCCTGGTCAAGCTGCGCGATATCCACGGCGCGGCTGCTGGTCGCTACGTCCTGCCCATCACGGATCCGGGGAGCGGTCTCGACGAACGGGCCGCCGCGGAGGGCTTCCGTGGGCCGGCACACGGCCAGGCCGATGTCGGCGGCCGGTTCTCCGCCCTGACACCGTTCGGGCTGCTGCCCGCCGCACTCCTCGGACTCGACCTGGACGAGCACCTGGCCAGCGCGCGGAAGCAACTCGCCGCCGCCCGCGTCGTCGAGCCGGGGACCAACGGGCCCGCCTCGCTCGGTGCGGTCATGGCGGCGGCCACCCGGCAGGGCCGCGACAAGCTGACGTTGCTCCTTCCCGACGAGGTCGCGAGTTTCGGACGGTGGATCGAGCAGTTGGTCGCTGAGTCCACCGGCAAGCACGGGCTGGGCGTCGTCCCGGTGCTCGGGGAGGGTCCCGATGACGCGACCTTCGGGGACGACCGGCTGGTCGTGACCCTCGGTGAGCACCCGGAGACCGCGACGCTCCTGGAGCGCGGCGTCCCCGTGGTCGAACTGCCTTGGTTCGGCCCCGAGCAGTTGACCGGCGAGGTCGTCCGCTGGGAGTTCGCGGTCGCCGTGGCCGGTGCCCTCCTGGGGTTCAACCCGTTCGATCAGCCCAACGTGCAGGCGGCCAAGACAGCCACCGCTGAGGTGTTGGAGTCCGGCACCGAGCTCCCGCCGACCACGGATCCTGCCGAGGTGTTGGACACATTGGAGCCGGGGGACCTCCTCGGCCTGCTGGCCTACGTCGTTCCCGAAGGTCCGGACGAGGAGCGGGTGCAGTCCGCCGCGGCGGAGCTCAGGCGTCGCTACGGCGTCCCGGTCACCGTCGGGATCGGTCCCCGCTACCTCCACTCGACCGGGCAGCTCCACAAGGGGGGCAGCGACCGTGCCGCCTTCCTGGTGGTCGTCGGCGACGACCCGGTCGATGCGGAGATCCCGGGCAAGCCCTACACGTTCTCACGGCTGAAGCGCGCACAGGCCGCTGGGGACCTGGCGGCGCTCACCGCCGCCGGTCGCCGTGTCGCCCATGTGGCGATCGAGGACCTCCCCGGCGCCTGAACCGGACGCGTCAGTCGAGGGCCGGCTCGACGCCGGCGTCATGGCAGACCCTGGACCACAGTGCATCCGCGGCGCCCGGTGGGGGAACCGTCCAGGGGACCCGGTGCTCGCCGCGCGGGCGTCGGTCGTGCCACAGGCGCCCGGATGTCGGCAGGTCGTCTGCGAGGACGAGGTAGGCGATCGTGTCCGCGCCCTCGTCCGGGTCGCGCAAGAGGGGGCCCATCAGCTGTCGGAACCGGGGGAGCGAAGCGGCGACCCCGGGAGTCAGGGCCCACCCGGGATGGACGACGTCGAAGCGCAGGCCGCTGGCGGCGAACCGGCGTGCCCACTGACCGGTGAGCTCCACCTGTGCTCGCTTCGCGCGTGCGTAGGCGGTGGTCCCGCGGTAGTCGGTCGCGGCCTCGGGATCGTCTCCGTCGAGCCGCTGGGTGTACATCCCGCCCGAGGTGAGGGTCACGACCCTGCCGGGCTCTCCGGCGGCGAGCAGCGGCAGGAGCAGGGAGGTCAGCAGGAAGGGGGCCACCACGTGCACCTGGTAGGTCCGCTCCAACCCGTCGACGGTCTCTTCCCGCTCGGCGAACAGGGCCCCCGCGTTGTGGACGACCGCGTCGAGGGGGCTGCCGGTGCCACGGAGTCGGGTGGCGAGGTCGCGCGTCCCCGACAGGTCCGCGAGGTCGAACTCCTCGATCGTCAACGCGCCGTCGATGTCCGGGCCGAGCTCGTCGCACAGTCGTCGTCGGGTCTCTCTCGCCTTGTCCTCGGATCGCACGGTCGCCACCACCTCGGCACCTGCGGCCAAGAGCGCCCGCGAGGTCGCGTACCCGAGCCCGGAGTTCGCTCCGGTCACCAGGACACGCCGGCCAGCGCCGGGAAGGTCGGTCACCGGTTGCCAGCGCTCCAGTCGGGAGCGAACGGCGTAGCCGACCTTGCTGAACGACAGGACGACGGTGGCTTCGAGGCCGGCGTCGATGGTGCGTGTCACGGCGGAGGGCAGGAGGGGCACGTGGGGCTCCGTGCTGCGGTGTGGTGGGCGGGGAGGGGCTCGAACCCCCGGCCTCCTCGGTGTAAACGAGGCGCTCTAGCCATCTGAGCTACCCGCCCG
>JBBDSW010000090.1:0-1123 GCA_040904745.1 Nitriliruptoraceae bacterium | reverse complement strand
TCCCATCCCCGGTGTAACAGCGACACGGACGTAGGTTCCTGAGAGAGCTACCAACTCGATCAGGAGTACGCCCGTGCCAACCCCGAGAGTAACCGCGACCGAGAAGGTCCGATCCGAGATCGATGCCCTGTTCGCCGACCCCGACCGCGAGTTGGGTGAGATCCTCGAGCACGTCGCCACGCTGTCCGTGCGGCTGGTGTTCCAGGCCGCGCTGGAGGGCGAGGTCACCGAGTTCCTGGGCCGTGACCGCTACGCCCGCGGCGACCGCGCCCGGCAGGGTCACCGCAACGGCTACGCCCCCACCACCGTCAAGACGACCGCCGGGCCGGTCACCCTGCAGCGCCCGAAGGTCCGCGGCACGCTCGAGCGGTTCTCGTCGCGGCTGCTGGGCAAGCACGTCACCCGCACCAACGCCCTCGAGTCGCTGGTGATCTCGGGCTGGGTCCGCGGGCTGTCGGACCGTGACATCACCGCCGCGCTGGCCGAGACGCTCGGCCCCGAGGCGACCGTGTCCAAGTCGACGGTCAGCCGCATCTGCGAGGCCATCCGCGACGAGTTCGCTCTCTGGCGCACCCGCGACCTGTCGAACGTGGAGCTGGACTACCTGTTCGTGGACGCGTCGCACTTCAAGATGCACGACGGTGCCCGGTCCGAGCCGGTGCTGGTCGCCTACGGCATCACCACCACCGGCGATCCCGTGTTCTTGCACCTGGACGGCGTCTCCGCCGAATCCACCGACGCGTGCGTGGGGTTCCTGCAGGACATGGTCGCCCGCGGGTTGGCCTCGCCGGTGCTCACGATCTGTGATGGTGCGCCCGGGCTGTGCGCCGCCCTCGACCAGGTCTTCCCGGCCGCTCGGCGGCAGCGGTGCCTGATCCACCGGGCTCGCAACTGCCTGTCCAAGGTGTCCGAGGTCGACCAGGCTGCGGTGCGTGCCGACTTCTGGGAGATCTTCGACATCCACGACGACATCGCCCCCGGCGACGCCGCGGTTGCCGAGGCCCGCCGCCGCATCGACACGTTCGCGTCGACCTGGGGCGGCGCCTACCCGTCGGCGGTCGCGTACGTGACCGGCGACGTCGAGGTGCTCGTCGCGCACCTGCACTACCCGCGGGCGCACTGG
>JBBDSW010000089.1:17318-37137 GCA_040904745.1 Nitriliruptoraceae bacterium | reverse complement strand
GCTAGGTATGGGTCGTGTAGATGGGAAGGTCGCAGTCGTCACCGGTGGTGCCAGTGGCCTGGGGCGGGCCATGGCGCTGTTGCTCGCCAGAGAGGGCGCGCGTGTCGCCGTCACTGACATACAGACGGAGGAAGCTGACAAGGTCGCCAACGAAGCCGTCGAGGCAGGCGGACAAGCGCAAGCTTGGGAACTGAACACGACCGATGAGGAAGGGATCCGGCGGGTCTTCGCCGAAGTGTCGGATGCCTTTGGACCCATCGATGTCCTGGTGAACAACGCCGGTATCAGAGGCGTGAACAAGCCGACGGATGAGATCGATCTCGAGGACTGGAACCAGGTCATCTCGGTCAATCTCAATGGCGTCTTCCTCTGCACGAAGCATGTCATCCCTCACATGAGGGAGGCCGGAAGGGGCAGCATCGTCAACCTCTCCTCGATCTACGGGCTCGTTGGCGGACCCGATGTACCTCCCTACCATGCTGCGAAGGGCGCTGTCCGTTTGATGTCGAAGACGGATGCGTTGCTCTACGCCGCCGAGGGGATCCGGGTCAACTCGGTTCACCCGGGATTCGTCTGGACCCCGATGGTGGAGGACTTTCTACAAGAGTCCGTCGGCGACCTCGAAGAGGGTCGGGCGATGCTCAACGAAGCACACCCGATCGGCCACCCGGGCGAGCCCGATGACATCGCCTACGGCGTGCTGTATCTCGCCTCTGATGAGTCGAAGTTCGTCACAGGTAGCGAGTTGGTGATCGATGGGGGCTACACGGCCCGTTGACCCCTCCCGGACGCTCGATCTTGCCCCATGGGATCGAAGCTGACCCGGCCGATCGGCATGGTTTCCCCGAGGCCGTGCCGATCGGCAGCTACACATCTGCGTGACGTCACACGTGCCCACGGTGCTCTCTTCGCGCCGTGTACCTGTTCATGTTCATGACTGCCTTGCTGCCGACCGCACTTGGAGGTGTCGAGCTTGTTGAGTTCCACCCCCGCCGGACGAACGTTTCCCGATGTCGACTCAGGCCGTCGAATCGCTATGTCGGTCCGGCTTTCACGATCACGAACAGGACGAGGACCGCAAGCTCGGGGGTGGGCTGCTCACCGTGGCTGAGGTCGCCGAGGTACTGCGGGTGAGCACCATGACCATCTATCGGCTGATCAAGGGCGGGGACATCACCGCCTCAGGCGAGGTCCGTGTCGCCGACGTGAACGGCTGAATCGTGGCCAGTCAGGCGATCGGTGGTGACATCGGGTGAGGGACCAGCACCGTGGCCGAACTCACCGCGTACGAGGTCGAACCACCTGCCACCTCATCAGCCACACCGAACCCGGCGTCGCGATGCGGGCTACAGACGCTCTCGAGAAGCCACCCGCGTGTGTTCCGCCGCGCTCGACCGCCATGCTGACGTGCTGCTGGCCATGATCGCCTCGGTCGAGCAGCAGGAGGTGCGCTGGCACCTGGCTCCGCTCGTGGCCGGTCTCGAGCTCGGCCCATCCCAGGCGGAGCAGGTGGCGGACCAGCTCGAGGACTACCTCGACGACAGCCAGATCGTCCGGGTCACACGCTGCAAGCCCGCACCGACATCGCCCGCGACCACTCGGTCCTCCTCGAGCGTGTCACCGAGCTCGTGACCCACCACCAGAACCAGGGAGGGCCCGCCGTTTGTCGTCCGTTCGCGTTGCCGGCAGCTACTCGCTCAGCTTCGCCACGAGGGCGATAGGCCAGCGGACCCCTGAATGCACCCCTGTCGGACTGCGCAACACCTCTGGGAACGGCCGGGCCTACCACCCCGACCGCACCTGCCGTCGCCATCACCCGCGTGCGCCGGCTGATCTCCCCGGATGCGGTGAGCAGTCCGGCCCCACCACCCGTCTGCCGAGCCGGGAGTGACCGAGGTGTATCGTCGTCGCCCTCCAGGTTCAGCGTGCACGCCAGAGCCCGTCGCGGCGCCCAACAGCCGGAGGCAACTGCGGCATCGTGAGGGAGGTGTCGTGGGGAGGAAGCCCGAGGCGGAACTTCGGACCTGACGAACAGGAATCGCATAGGAGGCACGTCGATCTGGGTGAGCCAGCACGCGATGGTGAGCCCGTCATCGCCTATGGGTGCGGCGTGTAGATGCGGCAGGGCTCGAAGGAAGGCAGTCGTTCTTATCCGGGGAGGCCTCTTGGGGTGTTGGCGACTGGTGAGTAGGCCGGTGGCCGACGACGGCGGTGGGAACATCGGCGTTCACTCGGGAGGAGTCAGCAGAGGCCGTAGTACCAGCGGGGGTCTCGATCCAAACGCACACCAGGTGCGGGCTGGGAAGGGCCGAACGTCAAGGTGAGAGGATGGGTGTGGTGGCTGACGATGGTCGCGATGAGCGCAGCCAACCCGCGCAGGCGGGTCACTCCTCCTCATCGCGTAGCCGTTGGTACGAGCCAGCGATATGCGCCGCGAAGGCGGCCAGTTGGAGGTGTAGCCAGATCATGGGAGCTCCTTGTCGGATCCGTCCCTCGGACGGTCAGGGGACGGTGGTCATCGGGGTCGGACAGCCGGACACGATGGCGCCATGACGCGCCGCGCCGGCCGTCGGCACTGCAGGCGGGTTCGTCGGCGCCGAAGGCGACCACTCAGCGCTTGTCGGTCAGGCCAGCCTCCTGCGAGGACGGGCACAGCGGCTCGATCACGCACGCCTCGCAGCGCGGCGAACGCGCCAGGCAGGTGCGCCGGCCGTGATGGATCAACAGATCGGCGACCTCCAGCCAGCGCTCGCGCGGGAACAGACGCATGAGATCGCGCTCGATCCGCCCCGGATCCTCCTCGCGGGTGAAGCGCAGACGACGTGCCAACCGCGTCACGTGGGTGTCCACCACCACCCCTTCGTTGCGTCCGAAGCCGTTGGACAGCACGACGTTGGCGGTCTTGCGTGCCACCCCCGGGAGGGCGATCAGCTCCTCCATCGTGTCGGGCACCTCGCCGCCATGACGTTCGAGCAGCAGCGCGGCGGTCGCCTTGAGGTTCTTGGCCTTCTGGCGGTAGAGCCCGAGCGAGCCGATCAGCTCCTCGATCCGCTCCAGGGGCGCGGCGGCGATCGCTTCCGGACCGTCGAGCTCGGCGAACAGCGCCGGGGTGACCTGGTTGACCTTCACGTCGGTGGCCTGCGCGGAGAGCACGGTGGCGACCAGCAGCTCCCAGCGGGAGGTGAAGTGCAGCGCGATCGTTGCCCCGTCGAGCTCAGCGGCGAGCAGGTCCACGATCACCGGTGCGCGCAGGGTCTTCCCGCGGTCACGCGTGAGGTCCGGAGGGATGCGTGGCTCTGGCTCGATGACCCGCTCGTCGTCGGCCATGACACGTTCCTCGGGCACCGCACGCTCCTCGAGCTCCGACCGACATCAACACCGGCCGGGACGCTACCTCGGCGTCTCGACCGGGAGGACGACGGTGAAGGTCGTGCCTTCGCCGAGGAGGCTCGCCACCGAGATGGTGCCCCCGTGCCGCTCGACGGCGTGCCGGACGATCGACAGCCCGAGCCCGGTGCCGCCCGTCTCGCGGGAGCGCGCGGTGTCGACCCGGTAGAAGCGCTCGAAGATCCGGCTCTGCTCGGGTTGCGGGATCCCGATGCCGGTGTCAGCGACCGTCACGACCTGGGAGCCGTCGCGTGGCTCGATGGTCACATCGATCGTGCCGCCGGGACGGTTGTACTGCAGGGCGTTCTCGACGAGGTTCTTGACGATCACCTCGAGATCGCCAGGCACCCCCGCGACGATCGCCTCGTCGGGGGATGACAGCCCGACGGTCACCTCGCGGTCATCGGCCCGCGGAACCACGTCCGCGATCGCCAGCTGCGCGAGGCGAACGAGATCCACCGGTCGACGATCCAGCGTGCCGCGCTCCTCGAGGCGACGGAGGTCGAGCAGGTCGTGGAGGAGCCGTGCCATCCGCTCCGCCTCGACGCCGAGCCGGGCGACGAGCGTGACGGTGCGCTCCGGGTCGTCCCGGACGGTCACCGCCAGGGCCTCGGCGAGCGTCTGGATGCTCGTGACCGGCGTCTTGAGCTCATGGGAGGCGTTGACCACGAAGTTGCGGCGAAGGTCCTCGACGCGCCGCTCGTGCGTGCGGTCGGCGATCAGCAACAGGGTCTCGTTCCCGACCAGGGACGCGACGGCCCGAAGGTCACGCGAGGCGTGTTCGACGTCGACCCCCACCGGGGAACCGGTGTCGCGAGCCTCACGGACCGCCTGAGCGATAGCGGGGCTGCCGACCGCCTGGAGCACGGTCAGATCCTCTGCTCCGGCGGGGATGCCGAGCAGCGCACGCGCTTCCTCGTTGGCGGCGAGCATCCGCGAGTCACGGTCGAACAACAGGGCGGCTCCGACCAGCGCGTCCACCAGCTCCCGACGCCAGGGCCGCTCACGGTCGAGCCTCGCGCCCCGTCGGTGATAGGCGGCACCGAGGACGTTGAGCGCGGTACCAAACTGGCGCCACGCCTCGGAGCCGGAGAGCTCCACCGCCTCGTGCTCGCCGGCACCGACCCAGCCACCCACCCGAACGGCCAGCCCGGAGAGACGTCGGTGATCGATGACCAGCAGCGCGACGGTCACCGCGCTCGTGACGACGACGGTCACGACGACCGCGGTCACGGCAGGGAGGGTGAGTGCGGTGACCAGCGCCGTCGCCGCGACGACGACCATCCCGACGACCAGCTGCACGTTCACCGGTCCGCGAAGCGGTAGCCGACACCACGGACCGTGCGGATGCGCTCCGGGGCGTGCGGGTCGGCCTCGATGCGGGTCCTGAGCCTCCGGATGTGGACGTCGAGGGTCTTGGTGTCACCCACGTAGTCGTCCCCCCAGATCTCGTCGATGAGCTGCCCCCGGGTCAGGACCCGACCGGCGTGTTCCACCAGGTAGGCGAGCAGTTCGAACTCCTTGGGGGGAAGCTCGACCTCGTCGCCGTCGACCTGTACCTCGTGCCGGACGCGATCGACCCGTACCCCGCGGGACTCCACCGGGGCCTCGACGTCGAGGTGTTCGACGACCGGCGCACGCCGCAGGATGGCCTTGATGCGTGCCACCAGCTCGCGCGTCGAGAACGGCTTGGTCACGTAGTCGTCCGCGCCCAGTTCGAGCCCGACGACGCGGTCAACCTCCGCCTCGCGGGCGGTCAGCATGATGATGGGTACGTCGGAGCGGGTCCTGAGCGTCCGGCAGATCTCCGTCCCGCTCATCCCGGGAAGCATCAGGTCGAGGACCACCAGGTCGGGCCGGATCCGCTCCCACGCCGGGATCGCCTCCGAACCGTCCTTGACCCAGTGGACCTGGAACCCCTCGGCCTCCAGGGTGATCGCCAGGCCCTCGGCGATCGACTTCTCGTCCTCGACCAGTAACAGCTTCGGCATCGCGTTCAGACCTCGTGTGGCAGGTTAGAGTGCGCTCGGAGGTGCTCCGTGCGCGATGAACTCGAACGACAGATCGAACAGTTGCGCGGCAGCGTCGTCGCGATGGGCGAGCGTGCCGACCAGATGCTCGGACAGGCGCTCGCCGCGCTGCGCGAGCGCGACGTCGACGCGGCCGAGCGGGTGATCGAGGCGGACGACGCCGTCGATCGCGCCTACGAGCAGGTGCAGAACGGCGTGCTGGCCGTCGTCGCGCTGCACGGGCCGGTCGGTCACGACCTGCGCCTGTTGACCTCGCTGATCCACGTCAGCCTCCACGCCGAGCGGATGGCCGACTACGCCGCTGGGGTCGCCCGGATCACGACCTGGGCTGCGGACGACGCACCCGACCAGGACCTCCTCGAACAACTGCTCGAGATGGGCGATCTCGCCCGCGCGGTGGGCCAACAGGCCCTGGAGGCCTTCGTCGAGGTCGATCCCGACAAGGCCCGCGCGGTCTCCGTGCTCGACGACGGGGTCGACCGTCTCAACACCGGCATCTTCCAGCGCCTGGTCCGGCTCGCCAGTACCGACGACGAGCTGCTGCGCTGGGCGACCCGGATGATCCAGCTGACCCGCGCGCTCGAGCGGTTCGCCGATCACGGGGTCGACATCGCCGAGCAGGCGATCTTCGTGGCCACCGGCGAAACCGTCGACCTGACACGTGGCCCGGGTCCGGCCGCGGTCTGAGCGTCCGACCGCCGGCGGCTCACGGTCCGACATCGACGCGTTCCCCGGTCACGACGAACGTGGTGTGCTGCGCGAACGCGACGCCGTGATCGGCGAGACGCTCGAAGTAGCGGCCCAGCAACCCGAGGAACAGCACCTCACCCGGTGCACCCTCGAGGGCCTGAGCGTGGCCGACCAGGCCGACCCGCAGCGTGTCCACGTCGGCGTCGAGGCGGTCGATCTCGTACACGGCATGCGGATCGCGCTGGCGCCAGGCGTCGACCCCCCGGAGGAAGACCTCGCTGGAACGGTGGGCCAGTTCCTCGAGCTGCTGGCGTAGCGCCGGCGGGAGTTGCCGCGCGTCCACCTTCTCCACACCCTCGGCGACGTGCCGCATCAGCCGCCCGGACCGCTCCGCGTCGTAGACCAGCCGCAACATCGCGACGAGCCGGCGGAGGTCACCGGACACCGGGGCCTCCCGTGCCAGCAGGATGAAGCCCTGTTCCTCCACCCAGCGGCACCGCTCCCGCACCTCATCCGCCAACCGGCGGGCGTCGTCGAGGACGTCCTGGTCGGCGCTCAGGAAGCCGCGGGTGATACGCGGCATCGACTCCGCGACCACCAGCGCCCCCCGGGTCAGCTCGTCATCGATCCCATCGAGCCGTGTCGCGTAGGCACCGCGCAGTGTCCCCGCGGCATGCGAGGCGCCGGTGGAGGTGCCACTCCCGGTGGTTCCGGTCACTGCCCCTCCTGGTATCGAGTCAAGACGTCGGGGACCTCGTTCGTGACAGCACGGTAGGCCCGGGTCGCTCACCGACGCTGACATCGAGGTGAACGGACGGTGAACGCACAGCGAGGTGTTGGCGTGCGCACACGAGCGCCTCCCGTAGGCTCCGACGGTCCACTTATCCGACGAGGCCGGGAGGTGATGCGGTTGGGGTCGGGCTGGCCGGACCGCGGCGGCCACCTGTGGCGCAAGGACCGCTTCGCACTGGCCCCGGACGGGACGCAGGTGGCCTACACGGCGCGGGGCCCGGACCGCGCCCCGGCGTTGCTCCTGTGCGCCGGCTACCTGTGCCCCGACAACTTCTGGCGCGATCTCGCACCGGATCTCGCCCACGATCACCGGGTCGTCGTCCTGAACTACCGCGGGATCGGGGCCTCCAGCGAGGCCGGCGGCCACCGGCTCCCACCGGCCGCTGACGCCTACTCGATGGAGCGCCTGGCCAGCGACGTGGCTGCGGTCGCGGATGCCGAGGGTCTACGCGAAGCGACGGTCGTCGGGCACTCGATGGGGGTACAGGTCGCCTTGGCACTGTGGCAGGCGCGTCCGGACCTCGTCGGCCGGCTGGCCCTGCTCGCCGGGCCGTACTCCTCGCCCCTGCACACCTTCTACGGCAACGCGACCGCCGCCACGGTCTTCCCCATGGTCTCCATGCTCGTGCCGGCACTTCCCCGGGCGCTGACGGGGCTCGCCATGCGGGCCCTCGAGCTCCCGGGCACCATGCCGGTCGCCCGAGCGATCCGTGCGCTCGGCCCCCACACGCCCGAGGAGGGGATGCGCGCCTATCGCTGGCACGTCGGCCGCGTCGACCCGCGCACCGCCATCTGGACCGCGCGGGGGATGCACGCCTTCGACGCGAGCCCGTTCCTCGACGCGGTCGACGTGCCGACCCTGGTGGCCGTCGGGGACCTCGATGCCTGGGCCCCGGCCAGCGTGGGCGAGCGCCTGGCCGAGGCCCTGCCGAACGCTGACCTGCTGGTCCTCCCAGGCGGCAGCCACGGCCTGCCGATCGAGTTCCCTGAGATCCTCGCCGAGCGGATCCGTGCCCTGACCGCCCCCCTGCGTGCGAACGGGGACGAGCCGGCAGCTCGACTCGCTCAGTAGGGCACGGCCGAGTACTCCCGGAGCTTCTCGAGACGGTGTCGGGCCCGGATCGTGCGCACCGTGCCCGACTTGGCCCGCATGACCAACGACTCGGTGGTGACCCCACGCTTGTCGAAGTTGACCCCACGCAGGAGCTGCCCCGGGGTGATACCCGTGCACGCGACGAAGCAGTCGTCGGCGGCGACGAGCTCATCGGTCGTGAGGATCGCCTCGAGGTCGTAGCCGGCGTCCTCGGCGGCTTCGCGCTCCGGATCGGACCGGGGCCAGAGACGGGCGAGCATCTCCCCTTCGAGAGCCTTGACCGCGCATGCGGTGATCACACCTTCCGGAGTGCCGCCGATCCCGTACAGCACATCGATCTGGGGTCGGTCGGCCCAGGCGGCGACGATCCCTCCGGCAACGTCGCCGTCGGTGATGAGCTGCAGGCGGCACCCGGCCTCCCGGACCCGCCGCTTGGCGTCCTCGTGGCGATCACGATCGAGCATGACCACGGTCAGGTCGGCGAGAGGTCGTCCGATCGCCTGGGCGATCGCGGCCAGGTTCTCCTCGATCGGACGGTCCAGATCGGCCACACCCGCCGCCTCGCGCCCGACCACGAGCTTCTCCATGTAGACGCACGGACCCGGGTCGAACATCGTCCCCGACGGCGATCCCGCCATGACCGCGAGCGAGCCTGGACGGCCCTCGACGAGCAGCCGGGTGCCCTCCACGGGATCGACGGCGATGTCGAGCTTCGGGACGCTGCCGGTGCCGACACGCTCCCCGTTGTACAGCATCGGCGCGTGGTCCTTCTCGCCCTCACCGATGATGATGGTGCCGTCGATGTCGACGGTGTCGAGGACGGTGCGCATCGCGTCCACGGCGGCCTGATCACCGGCCTCCTTGTCACCTCGGCCCTGCCACCTGGAGGCGGCCATGGCGGCCGCCTCGGTGACACGGACGAACTCGATGGCGAGGTTGCGGTCGGGCTTCTCCGGGCTCACGTCGCTCCCTCCCGGTGCACCGCCAGCGTCCCGCACGTGGCGCGGAACGGGGCACGTCCACCGGATACGAGCTTAGTGACCGACCGGAGCCCGACCGCGAGCCGTACGCAGCGACCCTGCACCAGGGCGACGCAGGCCTGCCCGTCAGGTCCATCGGGGAGCTCAGTCGTTGGCGCCCAGCTCGGCGGTCAGGTCGGTGAGGACGGCCTTCGCGTCGCCGTACAGCATGACCGTGTGGTCGCGTTCGAAGAGATCGTTCTTGATCCCGGCGTACCCCGGCGAGAGCGACCGCTTGATGACGAACACACGCCTCGCCGCCTCGACGTCGAGGATCGGCATGCCGGCGATCGGGCTGCCGGGGGTGTCGTTGGCGGCCGGGTTCACGACGTCGTTCGCACCCACGACGATGGCCACGTCGGTCTGGGCGAACTCCGGGTTGATCTCGGACATCTCGTGGAGCAACTCGTAGGGGACCTCGGCCTCCGCCAGGACGACGTTCATGTGGCCGGGCATCCGCCCGGCGACCGGGTGGATCGCGAACCGCACCTGGACCCCCCGGTCCTGCAGGGCACGAGCGAGGTCATGGGCCGCGTTCTGGGCCCGGGCCGCGGCCAGGCCGTACCCGGGGACGATGATCACCGACTGGGCGGCCTCCAACACCATCGCCGCCGACTCCGCGTCGGTGGAGACGACGTTGGTGTACTCGCCGTGCTCGCCGCCGCCACCGTCGCCGCCGTAGCCCCCGGCGATCACGTTGATCAGCGACCGGTTCATCGCGACGCACATGATCTGGGTCAGGATCAGCCCGGCCGCTCCGACGATCGTTCCCGCGATGATCAGCAGCGGCTTCGCCAACGCGAAGCCGGTGGCCGCCGCGGCCAACCCGGACAGGGAGTTGAGCAGGCTGATGACCACCGGCATGTCGGCCCCGCCGATGGGAAGGACCAGCACGATCCCGACCAGGAGGCTCACCACGAACAGGGTGATGATGAGTCCCGCCGCCAGCGCGGTGTCGTCGATGGCGAACACGGCGATCCCACCGAGCACCAGCCCACCGACGGCCAAGAGGCCCATCAGACCGGTCCTGAGCGGCACGGCCGGTGTCCCGGAGATCGTCCCACGGAGCTTCAGCTCCGCGAGGATGCTGCCCGACAGGGTCGAGGATCCGATCAGCACCGAGAGGACGAGCGTGACGGCCGCCGTTCCGCCGAGAGCGCTCGCCGCGGTGACCTCTCCACCTTCCTCGACGACCTCCAACCAGAACAGCGAGATGGCCACCAGCGCCGAGGCAGCACCCCCGAAGCCGTTGAACCGGGCCACGATCTCCGGCATCTGGGTGGCCTGGGCGCGGATGACGATCAGGACGCCGATCGCACCGCCGATCGCCAACCCGCCGATGATCCAGCGGTAGTCGACCAGCCCGATCTCCAGCAGCGTGATGACGACCGCGAGCAGCATGCCGGCGGCCATCAGCGCGTTGCCGGTCCGGGCGGTGCGCACCTTCGACAGGCGCTTGAGCCCGACGACGAACAGCGCGATGGAGACGAGGGCGAGGAGGCCCGTGAGATCCGTCTTGGTCACTTGCGGCCCCCGAACGTGGCGAGCATCCGGTCGGTGACCAGGAAGCCACCGACGACGTTGATGGTCGCGAGGATGAGCGCGAGCACCCCGAACAGGACGCTCGCGGATGCCGCGGCGACCGTCACCAGCGTCAGCGCACCGATCACCGTGACCCCGGACATCGCGTTCGCCCCCGACATCAAGGGCGTGTGCAGGGTCGGCGGGACCTTGTTGATCAACTCGAAGCCGAGGAAGGCGGCGAGCACGAACACGTACAGGCTCAACAGCAGCGTGCCCATCAGGCGGAACCTCCTCGGATCAGCTCGGCGGTGCGTTCGTGCACCACCTCGCCGTCAGCGGTGAGCAACGATCCGGCCACGACCTCGTCATCACGGTCGAGGTGGAGCGCGCCCTCGTCGTCGGTGAGCAGCGAGACGAACGACACGATGTTGTTGGCGTACATCGCGCTGGCTTCCCCAGGCATCTCGGAGGCCAGGTTGTGGCCGGGGAGGATGCGCACCCCATCATGCTCGACCGTGCCGGTCAGGGCGGTCAGCTCGCAGTTCCCGCCGTCGGCTGCGGCGAGGTCGATGACCACCGCACCCCGCGGCATCGCCTCGACCATCTCCTCGGTCAGCAGGCGGGGGGCGGGGCGCCCGGGGATCTGTGCGGTGGTGATCACGGCATGGGCGCCGCGCAGCGCCTCGGTCAGGACCCGACGCTGGCGTTCCAGGAAGTCCTCGCCGGCCTCCTTGGCGTAGCCACCCTCGCCGGTGAGGTCCTCGTCGGAAGGCACGTCGATGAACTGTCCCCCGAGCGAGGCGACCTCCTCCTTGGCGGCTGCGCGGATGTCGGAGACCTTGACCACGGCTCCCAGGCGACGACCGGTGGCCACCGCCTGCAGACCCGCCACACCCGCACCGAGCACGACCAGGGTCGCCGGCTTGATGGTCCCAGCGGCGGTCATGAACAGCGGGAAGTACTTGTCCAGCTCGTACGCCGCGGTGATGACCGCCCGGTAGCCGGAGATGTTGGCCTGGCTGGAGAGCGCGTCGATCGACTGGGCCCGGCTGATCCGGGGGACGAGCTCCATCGCCAGCGTCGTGACACCACGCTCGGCCAGTGCGGAGACCATCTCCAGGTTGCGGTGCGGCGCGGTGAACGTGAGCAGCACCGCCCCCTTCGGCAGCGTGGCGACCTCGTCGAGCGAGGGTGGCGCAACGCGGGCGACCAGTGCCGCCCCGGCGATGTCGTCGTCCGCGCCGATCCGGGCACCGGCCTCTTCGTACGCCTCGTCGGTGATGCCGGCAGCCGTGCCGGCCCCGCTCGTGACGACAACCTCGAGCCCGGCCCGGGTCAGCGAACGGACCGAGGCGGGCGTCGCGGCGACACGGCGCTCACCAGCAGCGGTCTCGCGAGGGATGAACATCGTGGACACGGCTTGCTCCCTGCGGCCTCCCCGCGGCGAGCGGGCACGTCCTGCGCCGGTTACAGCGCACCGCGGGAGCCGTCGGTCGGGAACCGTAGCGGGCCACCGCGCTCAGGAACACACCGGCGGTACCGTGCCCCCATGACCGCCGCATCCCGTGACCGACTCGTCCGCCTGGCCCGACGGAACGACGTCGACCTCGCGGAGGCGGCGTTGCTGTGCGCGGTGGGAGCCGACCCCGACCTCGACATCGAGGTGGAGCTGCTCCGGCTCGACGCGCTCGCCGATGCGCTGGAAGCCCGGCATCCGCCGCTCGGGTACGGACGCCAGGCAGCCGCCGCGTTGGCCGACTACCTCGCCGGGGAGCTGGGGTTCGGCGGCGAGGTCGGACGGGAACCGACACCCGAGGACTCCCTCCTGCACCACGTCGTCGCGACCCGCCGGGGCCTGCCGATCACGCTCTCGATCGTCTACGCGGCCATCGCGCGGCGGATCGGGGTCCCGGCCTACCTGATCGGGCTCCCCGGCCATGTCGTGACCGGTATCCCGGACGGTGATCGACCGGTCGTGCTCGATCCGTTCCACGGCGGACGGATACTCGACGAGGGAGCGCTCAGCGAGCGCGTGACGACCGCGACCGCGGGGCAACTGGCCTACCGGCGCTCCATGCTCAGACCGAGCCCGACCGTCAACGTCGTCCGCCGACTCCTCAACAACCTCACCCGCGATCTCCGCGCCGCGGGTGCCCCGGGCCGGGCGCTGTGGACGGTCGAGCTCAAGCTGGCGCTGCCGAACCGGGTCCCCGCCGACCATCGCCAGCATGGGGAGCTCCTGGCCGCCACGGGCCGCTTCGACCGGGCTGCAGCGGCCTTCGAGCGCTTCCTCGAGCTGACCGCCGGTGACACCCCGGAGCGCGAGACCGTCCGCCGTGCGGCGATCGAGGCACGCTCGCGGATGAACTGACGTCGGTCAGATCCCGAACACCCGGGGCGCGAGGACCACCGCGAACACGGTGATGAGCAGCGTCCCGACGACGTTCAGCACCACCCCGGCGCGCACCATCTGGGGGATCGTCACGTAGCCCGAGCCGAAGACGATCGCGTTCGGGGGTGTGGCGACGGGCAGCGCGAACGCACCGCTGGCCGCCAACGCCGCCGGGATCGTCAGTACCAGCGGGTCGAGGTCGAGCACGACCGCGGTCCCGGCCACCACCGGGATCAGCGCCGCGGTCGTCGCGGTGTTGGACGTGAGTTCGGTGAGCAGGAGGACGCTGGCGGTCACGATGAGGATCAGCACGACGACGGGCACCTCGGAGAGCCGGGCGAGCCGTTGACCGACGAACACGTCGACCCCGTTCGCCGAGACCGCGGCCGCCAGCGCGAGACCACCCCCGAAGAGGAGCAGGACGGCCCACGGGAGCTGCCGGGCCGTCGTCCAGTCCATCGTGAACACCCCCCGTCGCCAGTCGACGGGCAGCGCGAACAGGACGATGGCACCGGCGATGGCGATGATCGGATCGTCGACCGCGGCGGCCGGTGTCCCCGCGAGCGCCTCCTGCAACGGTGACCGGAGGATCCAGGACGTCGCCATCAACACGAACACCGCCAACACGTTGCGCTCACCCGTGGTCAGCGGCCCGAGCTCCGAGAGCTCACGCTCGATGAAGGCGGTGCCCCCGGGGATGTCATCGATCCCGGGCGGGTAGAGGACACGCGTCAGGAGGAGCCAGGCCAGCACGAGGAAGACCAGGGCGAGCGGCAGCCCGAACAGCATCCACCGCCCGAAGCCGAGGTCGATGCCGTACTCCTGCTCGAGGTATCCGGCGAGGAAGGTGTTCGGTGGCGTCCCGATCAGCGTCGCCATCGACCCGATGCTCGCGGCGTAGGCGATCCCGAGCATGAGCCCGATGCCGAGGTTGGGGGCGGGACCAGAGGTGATGTCCTCCGCCGAGGTCGGGGCGGCGTCATCGACACCGAGCTTGCCGCCCACCAGGCCCAGGACCGAGACGCCGATGGGGAGCATCATGACGGTGGTCGCGGTGTTGCTCACCCACATCGACAGGGCTGCCGAGGCGAGCATGAACCCCCCGACCATGCGTGCCGGCCGGGTCCCGACGATCCGGATCGTGCGCAGCGCGATACGTCGGTGCAGGCCCCAGCGCTGCATCGCCAGCGCCAGCACGAACCCCCCGAGGAAGAGGAAGACCAGCGGGTTCCCGTAGGCCGCGGTCGTCTCCGCGAGCTCCAGCGCTCCGGTCAGGGGTAGGAGCACGATCGGCAGCAGCGAGGTGACCGCCAGCGGGAGGGTTTCGGCCACCCACCACGCGGCCATCAGGACGGCGACCGCCGCGGTGGCGCGACCGCCCCTGGTCAGCCCGCCGTCACCGAGCGGCACCAGGAGGTAGGTGGCCAGGGCGGCGAGCGGCCCGAGCGCCAACCCCAGGCGGGCACGCCGGCCGGTGCGCCCCGGTTCACCCGCATCACCGAGCAGGGGGCGATCCTCGGGCGCCACTCCCTCCGGATCGCCGGACATGGGGCCTACCGATCCCGCGACACGCCCCGCGCGTCGCGCTCCCGGGTTCCGGTGCCCGCCGGCCCACGGCCCCGACCGGCCCTGGGAGTCCCAGGCTAGGTAGCAGGTCACCGTCTCGTCATGGCTCCACTCAGAAGATCGTGGCTGCCTGCTCGGCCAGCGGGCTGCGCACACCCTTGTTGAGGGTGACGTGGCCGAACAGCGGACTGCCCTTCATCTTCTCGATCAGGGCCGCCATCCCGCCGTAGGGGGAGATATACGGGTTGTCCACCTGGCCGAGGTCGCCACAGAAGACGACCTTGCTCCCGCTCGCCATCCGGGTGAGCACGACCTTGAGCGCGGACAGCTCGATGTTCTGAGCCTCGTCGACGACCACGAACTCATCCGTGATCGAACGACCGCGCAGGTAGGTGATCGCCGCGAGCTCCAGCTGCCCCCGGTCGACCAGGGAGTCGATCGTGCTCTGGATCTGGCGGTGCTCCCGGGTTCCGCGACCGCCCGCCCCATCCGAGCGCATCAGGGCGTACAGGTTGTCGTGGACCGCCGCCATCCAGGGGGCGAGCTTCTCGTCGAGATCGCCAGGCAGGTAGCCGATGTCCTGCTTCCCGACCGCGATCAGCGGCCGGTACACGCTGATGCGGCGGTAAGCGGCCGCTTCCAGGACCTGCTCCAGGCCGGCCGCCAGCGCCAGGAACGTCTTGCCGGTCCCCGCCATGCCCATCAGCGACACGCAGGGCACGTCCGGATCGAGCAACAGGTCCATCGCGAAGGTCTGGCGGACGTCCCGCGGTGACATCCCGAATACCTGCCGATGACCGGCGACGCGGTGGAGGGTCGCCGTGCCGTCCTCGGCCACCTCGGTGACCCGGGCCAGACCCGAGGCGGAACGCCCGGACCGCAGCACGAGGCAGGCGTTCGGCCACAGGCCTGCGTCTCCGGTGACCGCCGGGCCACCGCCGAGCGCTGCCGCCTCGGCGTCGATCTGCGCCTTGCCGTCACGGTGCAGGTCGTCGAGGAGGGAGGGATCGACCTCCAGCTCCAGGATGCCGCTGGCGTGCTCGTCGGTCCGCGCGGTGTCGCCGCGGTAGTCCTCCACGGCCACGTCGAGCTGGCTGCCCTTGATCCTGAGCGCCGCGTCCTTGGTGACCAGGGTGGCCCCGAGGCCGAGGGCGACGCACAGGATGCGGTGGTCGGCCTTGTCACGATCGAGGTAGGGCGGCAGCGGGGTGTCGACGTGGTTCGGTTCGATGCGGAGCGTCCCGCCGCTGGGCAGTGGCAACGCCTCACGGAGCCCGCCCCCGGAGGCGACGCGCAGCTCCTCGATCACGCGCAGGGCCAGGCGTGCGTTGCGGCCGACATCGTCGAGCGCGGTCTTCTTGCGATCGAGCTCCTCGATCACGACCAGCGGGAGGACCACGTGGTGCTCATCGAAGCGCAGCAGCGCGTGAGGATCGGCGAGCAGCACGCAGGTATCGAGTACGTAGGTCCGCTGCTCGGCGGTCGTCGTGGTCTGCATGGTCGGTGCGGTCGTCGTAGTGGTCATCGCGGGCTCCCGGGACCGTCGACCCGCACGGCGGTCACCCACCGTCCGAGCCGGGAACGAAGAACGCCGCCCCGGTGGGACGGCGTCGGCAGGGCAAGGGGTGGCGTGTGCGCCGAGCGGGAGTCGCGACGGGCCCGCCGGTGGACCGGGCCACGCCGAGGAGCGCAGCCGGGCCGGCACGGAGCGCGACCGGGTCGTCCTGGCGCTCGGATCGGGGAGGGGAACACAGCTGGGCGTGCCTCGGTTCGCTCGTGTCGTCTGAGCCCGTGGCGGCCCCCGGGTTCCGGGCGAGACCGTGGGCGTCGACGGGATCGAGCGTAGCGCCGGTCCCCCCGCGGACCGAGGAGGTGCGACATCCGGTGGGCGATGCCGCAGCCGACCGTGGCCGCCCTAGCGTCCGAACCGACGTGTCCGGCTCTGGTAGTCGCGTAGGGCCCGGAGGAAGTCCACCTTGCGGAACTCCGGCCAGTAGGTGTCACAGAAGTAGTACTCGCTGTGCGCCGACTGCCACAGCAGGAAGCCCGACAGACGCACTTCCCCCGAGGTGCGGATGATCAGGTCGGGGTCGGGGAAGCCGGTCGTGTAGAGGTGATGGCCGATGTCCGCCGGGGTCAGCGTGGCGGCCACCTCCTCCAGGGTGTGGCCCTGTTCCGCCCGGTCGGCCAACAGGCTGCGCAGGGCGTCGGTGATCTCCTGCCGCCCGCCGTAGCCGACGGCGACCTGCACGCGGAGCCGGTCATGTTCGACCGTCGCCTCCTCCGCCTGCTTGAGGATCCGGCGTGTCGACTCGGGGAGGAGATCGAGCGCCCCGACGGCGGTGACGCGCAGACCACGCTTGGCGGCGGAAGGACCGCTGCCCATGCGGCGGACGGTGGCCTCGATGATCTGCATCAGCTGGGAGACCTCGTCGTCGTCCCGGCTGAGGTTGTCGGTCGACAACAACCACAGGGTCACGTGCGGGATGTGCAGCTCGAGGCACCAGTCGAGGAAGATGTCGATGTGACGCGCGCCGGCCTCGTGCCCTTCCGACGCGGTCCCGAGCCCGCGTTCGGCGGCATAGCGCCGGTTGCCGTCGATGATCACCCCGACATGACCGGGCAGGGGCCCGTCCGCCAGCTCGCGCGTGAGCTGGCGTTCGTAGACCCGGTACGCGAGATCCTTCACACCCATGGATGCGACTGTAGGGCGACGACCACGCCGAAACACGGACCTTCCGGACACACGTGGTGAGCGAGCTGGTACGCTCTTCTCAACGAACGCCCGGACGCACCCGTCCGGGCGTCGCTCGTGAGGCCCGCCGACCGAGGCCGCGGCCCCGCTCCCCGAGCACCGGGAGCCCACACCCTAGATCCGTCGACGCATGGAGTCCCTGATGGCCGAGACGTGGCTGAGCCAGGAGGCCTTCGACCGCCTCAAGAGCGAGCTCGACACCCTGAAGACCGAGGGACGCGAGCACATCTCCGGGGAGATCGAGACGGCCCGCGCCCACGGTGACCTGCGCGAGAACGCCGAGTACCACGCGGCCAAGGACGAGCAGGGCAAGATGGAGGCACGGATCCGCCAGCTCGAGGAACTGCTGCGCGACGCCCGTATCGGCGAGCCCGAATCGACCGATCAGGCCGGTCCCGGGCTGGTCGTCGTGCTGGACATCGACGGTGACGAGGAGACCTACCTCCTCGGCAGCCGTGAGGACAGCCACGACGAGCTGGACATCCTCTCGGCCGAAGGCCCCATGGGCAAGGCGGTGCTCGGCGCGAAGGCCGGCGACACCGTGCGCTTCACCACGCCAGCGGGCGCGGAGCTCGCGGTGACCGTCAAGGACATCCGCACCCCGTAGGTCGCTGCGCGGCGAGCCGAAGCGGCGAGCGGGCACCGGTCATGGTTCGTTCGATGGAAGGGATCGACGCTCCAGACGTCGAAACGTTCCAGCGAACCCGCGAACCCGCGAACCAGCGAACCCGCGAACCCGCGAACGCGCGGGCCGCCGCCCCCCGGGCGACTTCCCCCGGGTGCCGTCGATCAGGCCCCGGCAGCCGGCTCCCCGCCTCCGACGGCGCCGGCCCGCAGCCACGACACGATCTCGGCCACCTCGCCGTAGGCCCGCAGGCGTGCCGCGTCGGTCCCCGCGGCCTCGGCTCGTTCGATGGCGGCGGCGAGGTGGTCGACCCCGGAGACCCCGAGCTCGAGCAGTGCCTCGCTCCCGCCGCTGGCCCAGCGGGTGAGGACGTAGCGAGCCAGGGCGCCGACGGGCAACCCGCTGGCAGCCGCCAGCCCTCGCAGGGTGACCAGCGGATCCAGGTGAGCGTGGTCGGCGACCTCGGCCTTGAGCCCGGCGTAGGGGTCGTCCTCGCGCCACCGCCCGCTCCAGCGTTCGAGTCGGACGGTCGGCTCGTCCGCGGGCTCAGCCCCGGGCTCATCCTGAGAGGTGCTCACGGAAGGCACCAGTTCACCGCAGCCGTTCGATGATCATCGCCATGCCCTGGCCGCCGCCGACGCACATCGTCTCCAGTCCGATCGTCTGATCGCGGGTCTGCAGCCCGTTCAGCAGCGTGCCGGTGATCCGGGCGCCGGTCATCCCGAACGGATGACCGAGGGCGATGGCGCCCCCGAAGGGGTTCAGATCGTCGTGATCGACCCCGAGATCCTCCGCGGACGGCAGCACCTGCGCCGCGAACGCCTCGTTGATCTCGACGATGTCCACGTCATCGATGGTCATCCCGGCTCGCGCGAGCGCCTGACGGGAGGCGTCGACGGGTCCGAGCCCCATGATCTCCGGGTCGAGGGCGGCCACACCGGTCGAGACGATCCGGGCGAGCGGCTCGATGCCGAGCTCCGCAGCCAACGTGTCCGACATCACGATCACCGCTGCCGCGCCGTCGTTGAGCGGGCAGGCGTTGCCTGCGGTGACGCGGCCACCCGATCGGAACACCGGCTGGAGCTCGGCCATCTTGTCGCGGTCGGCCGGCCGTGGTGACTCGTCGGCGTCCATCGTGGAGCCGTCGGGCAGCGTGATCGGGGTGATCTCCCGGGTCCAGAACCCGGCGGCAGCCGCCTCGGCGTACCGGGTCTGCGAGGCGTAGCCGTAGTCGTCCATGGCCTCGCGGGAGACCCCCCTGAGGAGCGCCACGTTCTCCGCGGTCTGGCCCATCGGGATGTAGACGTCGGGAAGCTCGCTCGGCTCCCAGCTCTCCGCCCCCTCCTCGGCGCGCTTCTCGGTGCGGGCGATGGCCTCGGCGAACCGCGGGTTCTGCGTGTCCGGCAGCGAGTCCGAGCTCCCCTTCACGAACCGCGACACCATCTCGACCCCGGCGGAGACGAAGACGTCCCCCTCCCCCGCTCGGATGGCGTGCATCGCCATGCGTGTGGTCTGCAGGCTCGACGAGCAGTACCGGGTGATGGTCGCGCCGGGCACGTCCCAGCCGAGGAGGGTCGTCACCACCCGCGCCATGTTGAAGCCCTGCTCCCCGCCGGGCAGTCCACAGCCGAGCAGCAGGTCGTCGACCCGATCCGGCGTGAGCTGTGGCACCTTCGCCATCGCCTCGCGCACGATCGTGGCGGTCAGATCGTCGGGCCGCAGCTCGGTCATCGAACCCTTGAAGGCCCGGCCGATCGGGCTCCGCGCGGTGGCGACGATCACGGCTTCCGGCATGGTCTGCCTCCCGGCAACAGCATCGGGGTGGACGTTGCATCTCCCGCCGCCAGGCTAGTCAGACACCGCCTGGCCGACGTCCGCCGACGTCGAGGAACCGGACGGTCGAGGAACCGGACGGTCGAGGGGCCGGACGGTCGGGGGCCCGGATC
>JBBDSW010000089.1:10502-17218 GCA_040904745.1 Nitriliruptoraceae bacterium | reverse complement strand
CCGGACGGTCGAGGAACCGGACGGTCGAGGGGCCGGACGGTCGGGGGCCCGGATCAGGACACCAGCCGGAGCAGCATCGCGAAAGCCTCCTCGACCCTGCCAGCCGCCTCCGCGGAGATCTCCGTGCCGAGCGCGAGGTCGGTGACCGGGATGTGGATCGCCGCGGCACGCGCAGGTGCCCACCCGAGCTGGGCAGCCAGCGTCAACAGCCCCGCGGGACCCAGATGGTGGCTGAGGAGCCGACCGGAGCCGTCGATCGCGAGTTCGACGACCGTGACCTCCGCGGCAGCGACGGCGGGGTCCACGTCCGGGTCGACCGCGGCGTCGACGAACACCACGAGGTCGCGTCCCGCCAGGCGCGGTGCGAACTCCGGGGTCAGCTGATGTACCGAGTCCACCTCGACGCCGGCGGGGGGATGCTCTGCGAGCCGATCGGCGACCAGCCGTCCCACCGCGTCATCGGTCCTGATCAGCGAGCCGATCCCGAGCACGAGGACGGGCATCAGCTGCCCGCCCGGTGTCGCCGGCGGCACGGCGTCGTCGCGCTCCGCGAGGGCGGGCGCCACGACGCCGAGCGCGTCGGGATCTAGCTGCGCTCGCTCCACCACCACCTCGACGTCTGCGGTCAGTCGCGCCGGACCTCGTGCAGCATCTCGCCGTCCGGGGCGATGAGCTGGACCTTCATCGGCATCTGCCCGATCGCGTGCGTCGAGCAGGACAGGCACGGGTCGTAGGCACGGATGCCGGCCTCGATGCGGTTCAGGACCCCGTCGGTGAGCTCCGGACCGTCCACGAACTCCCGCGCGATGTCGAGGATCGTCTGGTTCATGGCCAGGTCGTTCTGCCCGGTGGCGATGATCAGGTTCATGCCCTCGATCAGCC
Source organism: Nitriliruptoraceae bacterium (assembly GCA_040904745.1). Classification (GTDB taxonomy): domain Bacteria; phylum Actinomycetota; class Nitriliruptoria; order Nitriliruptorales; family Nitriliruptoraceae; genus T1Sed10-7. Next base: position 16,336 of record JBBDSW010000089.1, on the reverse strand, counting down.
CGTTGGCATCCACCTCGTAGTCGTGGATGAGCAGCCCACGGGGTGCTTCGGAGGCACCCACGCCACGCCGGGCGTTGATGCCAGCCTGGGCGCGGACCCGCTCCTCGAGCAGGACCGGGTCATCCATGAGCGCGGCGATGCGCTCCACGCAGGCGATCACCTCGAGCACCCGCGCGTGGTGGTAGAGGAACGCCGAGGAGGCGATGCGCCCGTAACGCTCCCGGAACTCGGCCAGGCCCTGGTCGGCGATCGGGGTGCCGAAGCGTTCGGCGAGGTTGATGCGGGCGAGCGGGCCGACCCGGTACATCCCCGGCTTCGGATCGTCGGAGTCGACGTAGCCGCGGTAGTAGGGGGACTTGAGGTAGGAGTCGGACTTGCCGGCTTCGCCGAGGTAGTCGCGGTAATCGGCCGGGTCGACCTGGTTCAGGACGACGCTGCCATCGTGGTCGATCATCGTGAGCCGGCCCTCGACGTGTTCCCACGTGCCGTCCGGTGCGAGGTGGCCGAGGTAGAGGGAGCGGAAGTCGCCGAAGGACGCGAGTTCCCGGGAGAACCGGTCGGAAACGGACGTCAACAGCTCCAGGGTGGCGGTGGCGGCGTGCAGCATCTCATCGAGATCGGCGACGATCTTCTCGCGCTGCTCGGCGGTGAACACCGAGGCGACGCCTCCCGGGACGACCTGGTTGCCGTGCACACGACGGCCGGAGACGGCCTCGATGACCTCGAGGCCGAACTGGCGCAGCCGGATGCCGCGACGGGCGATGTCCGGCTCCGCCTGCATCAGACCGAAGACGTTGCGGGTCGCCGGGTCGTGGTCCATCCCGAGCAGCAGGTCGGGAGCGGAGAGGTGGAAGAAGCTGAGCGAGTGCGACTGGAGGATCTGGCCGAGGTTGAGCAGCCGCCGCTGACGCAGCGCCGCGGGCGGCGGGGTGACGGCCATGACGGCGTCACCGGCCTTGGACGCGGCGATGAGGTGGCTGACGGGGCAGATCCCGCAGGTCCGGGCCGTGAGTCCCGGCATCTCGGCGATCGGTCGGCCCTTGCAGAACTCCTCGAAGCCGCGGAACTCGGTCACGTGGAAGCGCGCGTCCGAGACCTCGCCGTCGGAACCCAGGCGCAGGGTGATCTTCGCGTGCCCCTCGATGCGGGTGACCGGGTCGATGGTGTGGTGGATGTCGTGCACGGGATCCTCGTGATCGTCGGCGTCGACCCACAAGGGGCGACGGGCGCGGGATGGTCAGCCGAAGCGCAGGTCCTCTGGGCCACGCCAAGTCAGGTCCGGGATGCCCTCGCCGGCCACCAGCGACGCCACCAGGCGGAACAGCAAGGTGCCGATCCGCTCGGCCGAGGGCGGGCAGCCGGGCAGGTAGACGTCGATCGGGATGATCTCGTGGAGGGGCTCGGAGGTCGGGAGGAGCTGCGGCACGACCTCGGTCGGCATCCGTCCGGCGATGTCCGGATGGTCGACGTAGACCCGGCGCACGAGCTCGGTCGGATCACCCAGCGGATTGCGCAGCGAGGTGATGTTCCCGGTGACGGCGCAGTCCCCGAAGCTCACCACGTAGCGGGTGTTCGCGCGGATCCGGTGGGCGAGCTCGAGGTTGTCCTCGTTGGTGACCGCGCCCTCGACCAGGGTCACGTCCACGTCGGCGGGGAACTCCTTGACATCCGTCAACGGCCCGAACACCAGGTCGGCGTGCTCGGCCAGTTCGAACAGCTTCTCGTCGAGGTCCAGGAAGGACATGTGGCAGCCCGAGCAGCCTCCGAGCCACGCGGTGGCCACGCGCAGCTTCCTCGGCTCCGCGGTCGGCTCGTCCTCGCTGACGATGGGTTCAATCCCGGTGTCGCTGGTCACGTCTGCGCCTTCCGGTCGATCCACTTACCCTCGTCTCGGGCGGTCGCGAGGAAGGCGACCACCTCCGGGTCGTGCACCATCTCACCGGTCGCCCGGCCCTTGAACGACAGCGCCCCGGTCGGGCACACCAGCACGCACTTGCCGCACCAGGTGCAATCCGGCACCTCGCCCCAGGGCTGATCCATGCCGGAGACGAGCCGCGCGTCGTTGCCCCGCATGGCGATGTCCCAGACGTGGGCGCCCTCCACCTCGTCACAGACGCGGACACACCGGGTGCAGAGCACGCACCGGTCACGGTCGAGGCTGTACTTCGGGTGGGAGGCGTCGATCCCGGCGTTCGGGTGGTCGAGGTCGTAGTGGATGTGATCGACGTCGTGGGTGGCGGCCAGGTCCTGCAGCTCGCAGGAGCCCGAGGAGACGCAGAAGGCACACACGTGGCTGCCCTCGGCGAACAGCATCTCGATGATGCGGCGCCGGTGCTCGTGGAGATCCCAGCTGTTGGTGGTGACCTCGAGCTCCTCGCTGACCTCCAGTGCACAGGACGGGCTCAGCCGCGGCCCTCCGCCCACCTCGACCATGCACAGTCGGCAGCCGCCGTAGATCGACAGACCGTCGAGGTGGCACAGGGTCGGGATGGGGACGCCGACACGACGTGCGAGCTCGAGCACGGTCTCGCCCTCGTAGGCGAGGTGCTCGGTGCCGTCGAGCGTGACCGGGACCGTCGGCCGACCGTTGCGGGGGGTGGGCTTGGCGGCGGGCTGGGTGCTCATCGTGCACCTCCACCGCTCGTCGCGGCAACGACACCGGGTTCGTTCCCGTCGATGTCGTCGTCGACCAGCAACTCCAGGTACTCGTCGCGGAAGTGCTCGAGCGTGGAGAACACCGGGTTCGGGGAGGCCTGGCCGAGGCCGCACAGGCTCGTGGCACGCACGGTGCGGCACAGGCTCTCGAGGTGTTGGAGGTCGCGTCTGCGTCCGTGTCCCTCGCAGATCCGGTCGAGGAAGGCGTGCATCTTGACGGTCCCGGCACGGCACGGGATGCACTTGCCACAGGACTCGTCCCGGCTGAACTCCATGTAGAACCGGGCGACCTCGGGCATGCGGACGGTCTCGTCCATCACGACCAGGCCTCCGGATCCCATCATCGAGCCGAGTTCGCGCAGGTGCTCGTAGTCGACCGGGGTGTCGAGGAAGCGGGCGGGGATGCACCCGCCGGACGGCCCACCGGTCTGCGCCGCCTTGAAGTCGAGACCGTTCGGGATCCCGCCGCCCATCTCGAAGACGATGTCACGCAGCGGGATGCCCATCGGCACCTCGATCAGCCCGGTGTTCTCCAGCGAGCCGGCCAGTGCGAAGACCTTCGTCCCCTTCGAGGTGGCGGTGCCGATCGAGGCCAGCTGCTCCGGGCCGTCCGCGACGATCGGGGGGATGTTGGCGATCGTCTCCACGTTGTTGATCATCGTGGGTGCACCCCACAGCCCACGCTCGGTCGGGTAGGGAGGACGCAGAGACGGGGTACCTCGGCGCCCCTCGATCGAGGCCATCAGCGCGGTCTCCTCACCGCAGACGAACGCGCCCGCGCCGACGCGCACCTCCACGTCGAAGGCGAAGGGAGCGCCGAGCACGCTGCGGCCGAGGATCTTGCCCTTCTTCGCGGCCCGGATGGCCCGCTCGAGGCGTTCGATCGCCAGCGGGTACTCCGCCCGGACGTAGATGTAGCCCTTGGTCGCGCCGGTGGCGTAGGCGGCCAGGGTGACCCCCTCCAACACCCGGTGGGGGTCGGAGTCCATGATGGTCCGGTCCATGTAGGCGCCCGGGTCGCCCTCGTCGCCGTTGACGACGACGTACTTCTCATCCGCCTCGGCATCGTGGAGCAACTGCCACTTGCGCGCCGTCGGGTAGCCCGCGCCGCCCCGACCCCTGAGGCCGGAGGCGTCGACCGCGTCGACCACCTCCTGCGGCGTCATCGAGCGGATCGCACGCTCCAGAGCGCGGTAGCCGCCCGCGGCGACGTAGTCCTCGATCCGGTCCGGATCGATGCGGCCGGCGTTGCGTAGCACGATCTGGTGCTGCTTGACATAGAACGGCAGGTCCGGCGCGACGATCGGTGCCTGCTCCGACGGGCGGCCACCCAGCAGGTGGTCGCGGGCGATGGCCTGGGCCCGGTCGGCGTCGACGTACTCGTAGCGGACCGGGTCCGCCCCGCGGGAGTCCACGGTGACCAGCGGACCGCGGCTGCACAGCCCGGGGCAGCCGGTGGGGACCACCTCGGCGTCGTGCTCGTCGTCCGTGCCGGCGAGCTCCGCATCGAGCGTCGCCTTGACGGTGGCCGCTCCGGCGGACAGACACCCCGTCGAGGTGCACACGAGCGCGCGGTGGATGTAGCGGCTGCGCTCCTCGAGCTCACGGCTCTGCACGTCGTCCAGGTCGATCGGGCCGGGGGGCATCAGCGGACCTCCTCGGCCGTGGCGGCCAGCTCGCGGTCGGGATCGCGGTCCTCGGCGAGGGTGGCGGCGACGGCCTCCACCGTGCGGGACGGATCGAGGTGGCCGCTGACCTCGCCATCGAGCACGACGACGGGCGCGAGACCGCACGAGCCGAGGCAGCGGGCCGTCTTGAGCGTGAACCGGCCGTCCTCGGTGGTGCCGCCCGCGGCGACGCCGTGCTCGCGGGAGAGGGCGAGCACGATGTCGTTCGCCCCCTTGACGAAGCAGGCGGTACCGGTGCACACGGTGGCGCTGTGATCCCCCGGTGCCTCGAAGGTGAACAGGTGGTAGAAGGTCGCCACCCCGAAGACCTTGCTGAGCGGGAGCTCGAGCGCCCGCCCGACGTAGATCAGGACGTCCGGCGAGAGGTAGCCGAAGATGTCCTGCGCCACGTGGAGGACCTCGATCAGCTGGTCCTGCGCGTACCGCGACCGCTTCAACGCCTTGTCGAGGATGGCGAAACGCTCATCCCCCGAGGGGTGCGCCTCGGCACCCGCCCTGCCCGTTTGCCGCTCGACCACACGCGCCTCCGAGGTCCCGACGTCGAGGTCGATACTCCCGGTGCACGGAACACGCAGACAGGGCCGCTGGTCCCAGGCCGGCGGGACCTCACGCGCTGTCGGCCGCGTTCAGCGGACCGTGGCGGTCCATCGTCCGTCCCGCCCGTGCACCTCGACGTCCACGCCGAACGCGGTGCTGACGGGGCCGTCGCGGAGCACCTCGGCGACCTCACCGGCGGCGATGACCGCGCCGTCGCGGAGCAGGACCGCACGCCGGATGCCGGCGGGTAGCTCCTCGAGGTGGTGGGTGACCAGCACCACCGTGGGGCCGTCCTCCTCGGCGAGCAGCGTGTCCAGGTCTGCCAGCAGGGACTCCCGCCCTCCGAGGTCGAGGCCGGCGAAGGGCTCGTCCAGCAGCACCAGCGCGGGATCGATGACCAGCGAACGGGCGATCCGGACGCGTTGGCGCTCCCCCTGGCTCAGGGTGTCTACCCGCCGCTCGGCGAGGTGCGCGGCACCGACGCGTGCCAGCGCGTGCTCGGCCACCGCCCTCTGGACCGGGTCGTCGAGGATGCCGGGCTTCGGCCAGGTGGCCCCCGATCGGGCGGCGGCGACCAGCGGCAGGGCGGGCAACCGGGCGTCGAGGAGGCGGTCGAGCGCGAGGGAGACGAACCCGATCCGGGGTCTGAGCTCGCGGAGATCGCCGTGCCCGAACCGCGTGCCGAGGACGGTGACCTCGCCGCTGGTCGGGAACAGCTCCGTGGCCAGCACCCGCAGCAGCGTGGTCTTGCCCGCGCCGTTCGGGCCCAGCAGCGCCATGTGCTGGCCGCGTACGACGTCCAGGTCCACCTCTCGGAGCAGCACGCGGCCATCGCGCCGGACGCCGACACCGCGTGCGGTGGCGACCACCTCGCCGTCCTGACCCGACCCGGGGTCGCCCGCTCCGGGGTCGTCCGCTCCGGGGTCGTTGGCCCAGGGGTCGTTGGCCCAGGGG
>JBBDSW010000089.1:3978-10402 GCA_040904745.1 Nitriliruptoraceae bacterium | reverse complement strand
GGCGGCGGTGCTTGCGAGCGCAGCCCGTCCGCACGTTCCGAACGCAGCGCACCGGTGTGCTCCGGTCCGCTCATGCCAGCGGCCTCCGCGCGACGGGACAGCTCATGCAACGCGGACCGCCACGACCGCGGGGAAGCTCGTAGGACGGGATGGTGCGCACGGTGATGCCCGCGGCCTCCAGGATCTCGTTGGTGGTCACGTTGCGTTCGTAGGCGATCACCTCGCCGGGCCTGAGTGCCAGCGTGTTGTTGGCGTCGTTCCACTGTTCCCGCTCCGCCCGCACGGAGGACAGCCCCGGCTCGATCGCCCGCGCGTGATCCAGCCCGGCCGCCCAGGCCAGCCCACGGACCAGTTCCGGACCGGACTCGACGTGGAGCCGGCCGCCGCCCCGCGAGGTGACCTGGAAGGTCTCCAGCGCGCGGGTCATACGCGGGTAGGTGAGGAACGCATCGACGTCGACCTGGGTCACGATCGTGTCGAGGTGCATGGCCGCCCGGACCTTCGGCAGGTCGACCGCCAGGATCCGGTCGACGACGCCGGCGCTGAACAGCCGCGACGCCAGGGTCTCCACCCCGGCGGGCGTGGTCCGCTCACTGAGCCCGATCGCGAGTCCCCGATCGCCGACCACCAACACGTCGCCACCTTCGAAGGTGGCCGGATGGGTGTCGTGGTGGCGATCACCGAACCAGACGGGCGCGTCGGCGAACCGTGGGTGCTCGCGGTAGAGCGTGCGCAGCAGATCGGTCTCGCGTCGGCGGACCGGCCGCTGCATCGGGGACAGCACGACGCCTTCCCCGATCCAGGCGGAGGAGTCGCGCGCGAACACCAGGTTGGGGACCGGTGCCAGCAACGGGTCACCGGGCGCCGCGGTCGCGGCGACCAGGCCGTCGATCGCTCCGGCCTCCTCGTGGGTGATCCCGGCCACCAGGTGGTGCACCAACTCCATCGGCGGGCTCGCGAGGATGAGCTCACGGACCGCATCGACCGCCTCGGGCCCGCAGGTGGTCTCGGTCACGTGCCGGTCCACGATCGCCCGTGCCGCCGCGGGATCGGCCACCACCTCGGCGAGCAGGTCGGTCACCAGCAGGACCTCGACACCGGAGGCGCGGAGCAGATCGGTGAAGGCGTCGTGCTCGACCTGGGCGTGCTCGACCCACAACAGCTCGTCGAAGAGCAGCTCGTCCTTGTTCGACGGGGTGATGCGGGCCAACTCCTCACCCGGCCGGTGCACGAGCACCGCGGTGAGCTCACCGACCTCGGACCGGATCGAGAACGGCGGCTCGCTCACGGCGTGCCCCCGCCGCCGAGCACCCCGGTCGGCTCGAACCAGCGCCCGTCCGGCGGGAGCGTCTCGAGGGTGAGGCGCGGCAGTGGTCCGGCGAACAACCCTACGATCGCCTCCAGGTCGACGAAGCGCAGACCCGGTGTGCTCGCCATCCCGCCGGCGTACTCGGCGAACCCGAGCACGGTGACGGCCACCCCCCGCTCGGCCAGCTGCGTCAGCGGCGCGGCGAAGGCCTTCGCATCGTTGGAACCGACGTAGACGGCCTCGAGGTCCCCGTCGGCCTCCCGCGCCCACAGGTGCTCGAGCATGTCGTCATCGACGTCCGAGTCGCCCTGCTTCGGCTTGGCGAAGACCCGGAAGCCCTCCTCCAGCAGCCACAGCACCCAGCCCCGCAGCACGCCGGCCACGTGCGGCGCGACGTTGATGAACACCGACGCCTCGACGTCGTCCGCCACCTCGGCGTGGTCCACGAGCCAGTCGCCGAGGACGGCCAGATCCGGACGCTCCTTGGCGGTCGGCTTGCCCTCGATGATGGTGGCCAGGCACATGTCGATGTTCGGGGCGTCCCAGACCAGGACGTGACGGCCCACGTGCACTCCGATCTCATCGCCTCCGTGCGGCGGCGCCTACGGTAGGCCACCCGTGCCGTCGACGAGCCCGCGAGGTGTCCCGTGCAGTCCCTCCTCCCCGCTGAGGTCGATGCCTACCTCACCGAGCTGGTCAAGGCACGGCAGGTCGATCCGGTCCTCGACGACATGGAGCGGCGCGCGGAGACACACGGCTTCCCGATCGTCGGGCGCTCGGTGGGACGGTTCCTGGAGGTCCAGGCCCGCATGATCGGCGCCCGTCGCGTGGTCGAGCTCGGCAGCGGCTACGGCTACTCCGCCTACTGGTTCGCCGGCGCGGTCGGCGCCGACGGCGAGGTGGTGTGCACCGATCATGATCCCGACAACGCCGCACTCGCCGAGGACTACCTCCGACGGGCCGGGCGCTGGGAGCAGGTGCGCTACCACGTCGGCGACGCGCTCGAGGGTCTGGCCGCCGTCGACGGCGAGCTCGACATCGTCTACGGCGACATCCACAAGGAGGGCTACCCGGCGATGTGGGCAGCGGCCGCCGAACGCATCCGCCTCGGCGGGCTGTTCCTGTGCGACAACGTGCTGTGGGACGGCCGGGTCGCCGGGCTCGACCCACGCGCGGAGTTCGCCGGCGCCGAACGCGATGCCGCAACGGCCGCGATCGTGCGGATGACCCGCGAGGTGGCCCAGGACCCCCGCTACCTCAGCGCGATCAACCCCGTACGCGACGGCGTGCTGGTGGCGATGCGCGTGCGATGAGCCGGTTCGACCCGTGCCCGCGGGCTCCGCCGGCGCAGCAGGTCAGCCGGCGCAGCAGGTCAGCCGGCGCAGCAGGTCAGCCGGCGCAGCAGGTCAGCCGGCGCTGGGTCCGCGGCTGACGACCAGGTAGGCGCCGGCCACCAGCAGCACGGCGCCGACGAGGCGCGTCGGATGCAGCGGGATCGTGCGGCCGACCACCCCGCTGGCCTCGATCGCGAAGCCGAACAGGAGCTGCACGCCGGTCACGATGGCCAGCGTCGAGGCGAGCCCGAGCCCGGAGACGGCGACCGCGATACCCGTGACGAGCAGGAGTCCCGCGACACCACCGAGCAACCCCCACGGCGCCTGACGGACCACCGCGAGCTCGAAGCCGAGCCGGGGCACCAGGGCCACGACGACGACCCCCAGGACGAGCCCACCGCCATGGACCCACGTGGCCGCGACGAACGGGTGCACCCGCTCCCCGAACGCCCCGATGATCGTGGACTGCACGGCGATCAGGATCCCGGCGAAGATGGCCGCAGGGAGTGCGAGGTTCACGGGTGCCTCCGGAGGGGTCGCTGCGCGCGGTCAGGACGACAGCGGTTCGAGCGTGGCCGTGAAGTGTCGCAGCCATGCGGGCTGCTCGACGATGCGGTAGCCACGCAACGCCCCGGCGCGGGCGGCGACGGCGGCGATCACCTCGCCGACGTAGTCGATGTGCGACTGGGTGTAGGTCCGTCGCGGCAGGGCGAGGCGCACCAGCTCGTGGGGCGCGACGACGTCCGGTTCGCCCTCTTCGCCGGGGCGGCCGAACATGAGCGTGCCGATCTCCACCCCACGAACCCCACCTTCGAGGTAGAGCTCACAGGCCAGGGCCTGGGCCGGGAGCTCGGCCGGTGGGATATGCGGCAGCAGTGCTCCGGCGTCGAGGTAGACGGCGTGGCCACCGGGTGGACGGACGGTCGGCACCCCAGCCTCCCACGCCTTCTCCGCGAGGTAGGCGGCGGTGCGTACCCGGTAGCGCAGGTAGTCGGGCTCGGTCACCTCGAGCAGCCCGACGGCCAGCGCATCGAGGTCGCGGCCCGCCAGTCCCCCGTAGGTGGGGAAGCCCTCCGTCAGGATCAGCGCGTCCCGGCACCGCGCGGCCACCTCGCCGTCGTTGAGCGCGAGCAGACCGCCGATGTTGCCGAGGCCATCCTTCTTCAGGCTGATGGTGCAACCGTCGGCGATGCGGAACGCCTCCTCGGCGATCTCGCGGGGGGTGCGGTCCTCCTGCCCTGGCTCGCGTTCGTGGACGAACCAGGCGTTCTCCGCGAACCGGCAGGCGTCCAGGATCAACGGCGTGCCGAAACGGTCGCACAGCTTGCGGACACCCCGCAGGTTCTCCAGGCTGACCGGCTGTCCCCCACCGGAGTTGTTCGTGATGGTGACCAGCACCAACGGCACGCGGTCCCCTTCCTCGGTCAGGGTCCGCTCCAGCGCCTCCAGATCGACGTTGCCCTTGAACGGGGCGTCGAGCTGGAGATCGCGCCCCTCGACGCAGACGATGTCGCGTGCCTCTGCCCCCTGGAACTCGACGTTCGCCCGCGTCGTGTCGAAGTGGGTGTTGTTGGGCACGACGTCCCCCTCGGAGACCATCGTGCCGAACAGGATCCGCTCGGCCGCGCGGCCCTGGTGGGTGGGGATGAGGTGGGCGAAGCCGGTCAGGTCGCTGACGACCTGGTGGAAGCGATCGAAGGACCGGGCCCCGGCGTAAGACTCGTCGCCACGCATGATCGCCGCCCACTGCTCGGATGACATCGCGCCGGTCCCCGAATCGGTCAACAGGTCGATCAGCACGTCGTCGGCATGCAGGTTGAACAGGTTGTGGCCGGCTTCAGCCAGGGAGCGCTCCCGCTCGGAGCGCGTGGTGAACCGCAGGGGTTCGACCGACTTGATCCGGAACGGCTCGATGATGGTGCGCTCTGGCACTGCTTGGTCCTCGGTCCGGGGGACGGCGTGAGCCTACGCACCACCGCCACCTCCCGACCGGTTCGCGAGCCCTCCCGGCGGCCCCGGGCGGTTGGATGGAAGAGATCTACGCTCTGAACGTCGATCTCTTCCAGCGAACGATCGGATGGACCGCCGCCGCCTCACCCCGACCGGCCGGGGTCCGAGTCCGGCCAGACCGGCCGGGGTGGCTACAGCGTGACGCGGGTCACCTCCCCGTCGACCGAGAGGGTCTGCAGCGCAAGTCCCCGCTCCAGGGGGCGGCAGTGCTCGTTCGTGCCCCGGGACATCTCCACCTCGACGCAGGTGTCCCCGTCGTCGGCGAAGGCATGGACGCGGAAGTTGCGCTGGTGGACGTGGTCCTCGGCGGCGTCACCGATACGCGTCCACAGGAAGCGATGCATCGCGTCGTAGTGACGAGCGAAGATCATCGCGAACGCCCGCGGGTCGTGGCATGACCGGGCGATGAGGTCCGCATCGCTGTCACCCATGGCCCCTCGCATCGGCACGGTTGCGGTCTACCGTGGCAGGCATCGGCCGGCGCGGACCGGGCCGTGTCCCCCGACCCGCCGCGCCTGATGCCACGCTACCGGCGCTCTTCTGGACGCCCGGCGGCGTCGGTGTGTGAGCGGTGCCGGCACGACGTTGGACCAGGACTCGACCTCTGCACGGGACCCGTGGTCGCCGACGACGGCCGGCGAGGTTCTCCGCTGACCCCGGATGCACGATGGCCGCACGCCCCGACGTGAAGGTCGCTCAGAAGCAGGCGGCCGCGAGATCCGGGTAGGGGTTGACGGGGCGGCCGCCGCCTGGCTGACGCTCGAAGTGGATGTGCGGCGCGCCCCCACGTGCGTTGCCGGTAGCGCCGTTGAAGGCGATGTGCTCCCCCGCCTGGACCCGGTTCCCGACCGCTCCGGCGGCGGCGTAGCCCTGCAGGTGGGTGTAGAAGTAGGTGCTGCCGTCTTCGCCACGTAGGTAGAGCGAGATCCCGCCGAGCCCGCCGGTCGTATGACGCGCGACGACCCCGTCGGTGAACGCGTACACGTTGGTCCCCATCGGCCCCATCACGTCCGTGCCCTGGTGGCTGCGCCCACCGGAACGAGGGGCGCCCCAGGAGTCGACGAACCGGGTCGCGCCCGGGTCCATCGGACAGGCGTATGTCCCCTGCTGCGAGCCACGGTCGATCTCCCGCTGGCGGGCCGCCAGGGCTTCGAGGGCGTCGACCTCGCCCTGGGCCTCCTCCAGCTCCCCATCCAGCGTGGCCTGCAGGTCCTCGAGCTCTCCGGTCAGACCTTCGAGTTCCTCCCGCTGCTGCTCGAGGAGTGCGGTGGTCTGATCGAGCGCGATCCGGGAGGCGACGGCGTCCTCGAGCCCGGCCGTCTCGCGGTCCTGGACGACCGCGACCAGGCTCGCCCGCTCGATCGCAGCACCTGGCTCCCCCGAGGCCAGGAGCAGCTCGAGCCGGGCGGTGCTGCCGTGCTTGAAGACCCCTCGGGCGCGAACGGCCAGTTGCTCCTCGGCCTCGCTGGCCTCCTCCTCCAACCCCTCCGCACGCATCTCCAGGCGTTCCAGCTCGTCGCGGGCCAGCTCGACCTGCGCCCACGTCTCCTCGTAGCGCGCAGTGGCCTCGGTCAGGTCGCCCTCCAGTCCCGCGACCCGCTCACGTGCACCGTCGAGGTCCTGCGCGTCGGCGGGCAGGACGGCGAGGCCGCTGGCCAGCGGCCAGCCGATGACCGCCATCACCAGGACCACGGCGGCGAGGGGAACGGTGCGTCGCACGGGAGACCTCGACGGGGATGGCGCAGCCGATGGATGGCGCAGCCGATGGATG
>JBBDSW010000089.1:0-3878 GCA_040904745.1 Nitriliruptoraceae bacterium | reverse complement strand
CGGCGCCCGGGAGCAGGGGGGAGCTCGAAGCCAGACGGGTCGGACGGCACCGTCCGAACCGAGGATCCGCGTCCAGGGCTACCCGGGTTACCCGGGTTCGATCCTCCGTGACAGGGTGCCCGAAACGGTGGCGATGTGCCGCACCGTCCCTGTCCAACGGTCGAGGTGTCCGCCGGTCGCGGTCAGTAGCAGGCGGCCGCCAACCACGGGTAAGTGTTGATCGCCGAGCCACCGCCCGGATGGAGCTCGAAGTGCACGTGTGGCGCCGAAGCCGAGGCGTTCCCGGTCGCGCCGTTGCGGGCCACGAGCTCGCCGGCGGTGACCCGTGCCCCGACACGCGCGTTCGACTCGATCGAGCTCAGGTGGGCGTAGTAGTAGACGTTGCCGTCATCGCCGCGCAGGTAGAGGCCGATGCCGCCCAGCCCGGAGTTCGAGCGCCGCTGGACCACCCCGGAGGTGATGGCGTAGACGGACGCATCGTGGCGAGCGAACACGTCGGTCCCCTTGTGGCGGCGACCTCCGCTGCGTGGCGCGCCCCAGGTGTCGCGGAAACGGAACGCCCCCTGATCGAAGATGCAGGCGTAGATCCCCTGCTGGGACCCACGATCGATACGGCGCTGGCGGGACACGAGCGATCGGATCTCGGTGGCCTCCTCGGTGGCGGAGGCGAGCTCTGCCTGCAGGGCCTCGGCCTCGGCGTCGAGCTCGGCCTGGAGCGCATCGAGCTCCGCTTCGCGCTCCTCGATCAGCGCCCGGGTCTGCTCCAGCGCCGTCCGACCGGCGGTCGCTTCGTCCACCTCGACGGTCTCCCGGCGCTGGACGGCGTCCAGCAGTGCGACCCGCTCGAAAGCGGCCTGCGGGCCGTCGGCGGCGAACAGCACCTGGAGTCCCTCCAACGGACCCCGCTTGAACGCGGTGCGGGCGCGATCCTCGAGCGCCGCCACCGTCCGATCGACCTGCTCCTCGAGGTCGTCCGCCGTCCGTTCCAGCTCGGCGAGCTGGCTGTTGGTCGCCTCGATGGCCGCCCAGGTCTCCTCGTAGCGCGTCACGGCCTCGTCGCGCTCCTCGGACAGTTCATCGACACGGTCCTCGGCCTCGTCGAGGTCGTCGAGGGTCTGCGCGTGGGCCGCGGGCTGGCGCGCGCCGGTCCACCAGCCGTCCGGAGCCAGCATCGTGCTCGTGACCACGACGGCCATGAGCGCCGCCAGCCCCGTGCGCCGGCTGGGCGCGTGCGAGGAGCGCGTGTCGAACATCGAGCCTCCCGGTCACGGACGCCGAGGTGGCAACGGTCGAGCGAGCGAGCGGGATGCGCGCCCTCGATGGCAGCCGTGCGGACGCTAGCGACCGGCCCGACGCTGCGCCATCGCGAGCCGGACAGGCGCGAGCACACCCACGTGGGTGCGGCGGTGCTCACAGCCCCGTCGTCGGGTATCCGGCGTCCGCCAGGGTGCGCTCGAGCGCCGCGACGTGGTCGACCCCCCGGGTCTCGAGTTCGAGGACGACCTCGACCTGGCCGAGCTCGAGCCGGTGCTCGAGCCGGTGGTGGGCGACACCTACCACGTTCGCGCGTTGCTCCGCGACCAGCGTCAGCAGGCGGGACAACGCACCCGGCGCGTCCGCGACACGGGTCCGAAGCGTGGCGTACCGGCCGACGGAGGCGAGTCCGCCGGTGACCAGGTGCTGGAGGACCAGCGGGTCGATGTTCCCCCCGGACAGCGTCGCCACGATCGGTCCCGGCCCGGTGGTCTTGCCAGCGAGGAGCGCGGCCACCGCCGCAGCACCGGCGGGCTCGACCACGAGCTTCGTCCGTTCGAGGAGGAGGACCACCGCGGAGGCCAGCTCGCTGTCGGTGACCGTCACCACCTCGTCGACCAGCGCATCGACGTGGGCCAGCGTCAACTCGCCGGGGCGTTTGACCGCGATGCCGTCGGCGATGGTGTTGACGACCGGCAGCGCGACGGGCTGCCCGGCCTCCATGGACGCACGGAAGGAGTCGCAGCCGGCAGCCTGGACGCCGACGATCCGCACGTCCGGACGGAGTGCCCGCAACGCGACGGCCATGCCGGACAGCAGCCCGCCGCCTCCCAGCGGAACGACCACCGTGCCGACCTCGGGGATCTGGTCGACGAGCTCGAGCCCGAGCGTCCCCTGGCCGGCGATGATGTCCGGATGATCGAACGGATGCACGAACACGGCGTCGTGCTCCTCGGCGAACACCAGCGCCGCCTCCAACGCATCATCGAACGTGGCGCCGACCGGATGCACGCTCGCCCCGTAGTCCGCCGTGGCATCGAGCTTGGGCAGCGGCGCCTCCACGGGCGTGAACACGGTGGAGTCGACCCCCTGGAGGGTGGCTGCCAGCGCCACCCCCTGGGCGTGGTTGCCGGCCGAGGCGCACACCACCCCGCGGGCACGCTCCGTCTCGGACAGCTGCGCGATGCGGTTGTAGGCACCCCGCAGCTTGAAGGAGCCGGTGCGCTGCAGGTTCTCACACTTGAGCAGCACCTCGACGCCGACCTGCCCGCTGATGGCACGCGAGGTCTCCACCGGGGTGCGAGCCACCACCCCAGCCGTCCGCTCGGCGGCGGTACGCACGTCGTCGAGCGTGACCAGGTCCAACCGAGGCTCCTCTGCCGCTGGTCGAGAGCGTAGGTGGCGCCGAGCAGGAATCCCGGCGCCGGGTACACCCCGAGTAGCCTCGCACGCGAGCCCGGCGAGCGCCGCCGGAGATGCGATGCGAGCGAGGGACGTCATGACCGAGGACTTCCGGGTTGCCCACGACACGATGGGCGAGATGCAGATCCCGATCGACGCGTTGTGGGGTGCGAGCACCCAGCGGGCCGTGGAGAACTTCCCGGTCTCCGGCATCCCCGTACCACTCGACGTCGTCAAGGCGCACGCGATGCTCAAGTGGGCCGCCGCCACCGCCAACCAGGAGCGCGGCGTCATCGAGGAAGAGCTCGCCGAGGTGATCCGCCGCGCCGCCGACGAGGTCATCGGCGGCGACCTCGACGTCCACTTCCCCGTCGACGTGTTCCAGACCGGCTCGGGAACCTCGACGAACATGAACGTCAACGAGGTGGTCGCCAACCGGGCGAAGCAGCTGCTGGGCGAGGACCTCACCTCGAACAAGGTCCACCCCAACGATCACGTCAACGCCTCCCAGTCCTCCAACGACACGTTCCCGACCTCGGTGCACGTCGCGGTCGCGCGGGTGGCGAAGAACGATCTGCTCCCGGCACTCGGCCACCTCGCCTCGGCTCTGCGGGACAAGGAGGCCGAGTGGTCGGAGGTCGTCAAGTCCGGCCGCACCCACCTGATGGATGCGACCCCGGTGACCCTCGGCCAGGAGTTCGGGGGCTACGCCCGCCAGATCGAGCTCGGTGGGGCCCGGGTGGAGAAGGCGCTCGACGCGGTCTACGAGCTCGCGCTCGGCGGGACCGCGGTCGGCACCGGGCTGAACTGCCCGCCCGGTTTCGTCGAGCGGGTCATCGAGTTGATGAGCGAACGGACCGAGCTGCCGTTCCGTGAGGCGGAGAACCACTTCGAGGCGCAGGGTGCCCGCGACGCCCTGGTCGAGATGTCCGGGGCACTCAAGACCGTAGCGTCCAGTCTCACCAAGATCGCCAACGACGTGCGGTGGCTGTCCTCCGGGCCACGGACCGGCCTGGGCGAGCTGCAACTGCCGGAGATCCAGCCGGGCAGCTCGATCATGCCCGGCAAGGTGAACCCGGTGATCCCCGAATCCGTGCGCCAGGTCTGCGCTCAGGTCATCGGCAACGACGTCGCGGTGACGGTCGGCGGGATGTCCGGCGACCTCGAGCTCAACGTGATGATCCCGCTGATGGCCCGCAACGTGATCGAGTCCGAGAACCTGC
>JBBDSW010000088.1:0-6678 GCA_040904745.1 Nitriliruptoraceae bacterium | reverse complement strand
GACCCGGCGGCGCACGACCGCTTCGAGCTCGGGCTGGTCGTCGGGGAACCGGACGAGGTGGGTCGCCAGGGCCTGCTGCCGAGCGAACGCACGGACACGGGACGCCAACGCCTCGTTCGTCGCAGCCGTGAACGACTCGGCCATCCCAAGCTCCGTCGCGATCGCGACGGCGTGGTGCAGCGCCTCCGGCATCCGCACCGAGGTGGCTTTGACGTCCCCGGAACCGTCGAGCTCGTCGAGGCTGGCCAGTAGGTCGCGCAGCGTTGCCATCGACCCTCCTTGTGTGCGGTAGCAACTGTACCGCAAACGTCGGTCTCTGGCCGCAGCAGAGCTCCAACCCGGTCCGCATCCATGCGCGTCCCTCGCATCAGCCCAGCACGTACCCGGGACCCGGTTTCCGCGCGTCTCCCCGACCGGGGCGACGCCTGACGGCGGGTCAGGCCGACAGCCGCCGACGGATCCACGCGAGGTCCGCCGCCTGCCCGTCGGCGCCGCCGGGCGTCTCGACCACCGTCGGGGCAGCCGCGATCCGCACGGCTTCGACGAGCGCATCCGGATCCACCTCGCCGTCGCCGAGGTTGGCGTGTCGATCCCGTCCCGAGCCGGCCGCATCGCGGGAGTCGTTGAGGTGGACCAGGTCGATCCGGCCGAGCAGGTCCTTGAGCCGCGTCGTGGCGGCGACCAGGTCCTCACCGGCGGCGTGGAGGTGGCAGGTGTCGAGGCACAGGCCGAACGGGACCCCGAGCCGGTCCAGCGTCTCCCACAGCCGGGCCAGCTGGTCGGCGCTCCGCGCGACCGCGCTCGGACCTCCGGCGGTGTCCTCGAGCAGGACGGGCACGCTCGTCCGCAGACGCCGGAGCGCCTCGACCCAACGCGTGATGCCGATCGCGTCCTCCTCACCGTTGGTGACCTGCCCGCCGTGGACCACGACCCCTGCCGCGCCGACCTCGGCGGCGGCATCACAGGTGGCCTGCAGGAGCTCCCGCGAGCGTGACCGGACGGTGGGGTCGGCAGCCGCGAGGTTGAGCAGGTACGGGCTGTGGACGTAGACCGGGAGCGGGGAGTCCCGGATCTCCGCCAGGTTCGCGCGCGGTTTGGGCGGTGCCCACTGGCGTGGCGACGACAGGAAGATCTGGATGACGTCGGCCTGCCGCTCGCGCGCAGCGGCCAGCGGGTCGGCGGCGGGGACGTGGGCTCCGAGCAGCATGGCGGCAGCCTACTGACGCGCCGCTCGCGGTCCGCACCACAGGGGTCGAGCAGGAGCGCCGCCGGCTGGGTCGATGGGTGGCTCGGCGACGTAGGCTGGGCGGACCGCTGGCCCGTCTGGCATCCCGTCGTGACGCTCCGTCCGGGCGTCGGCGGGGCCCGTTCCACCGAGAGGCTCGCCCGTGACGCAGCCGTCCACCCCCGCTGTCCGCCACCTCGAGGATCGAGCCGGGTTCCACCGCCGGCACCTCGGCGTCGGCGCCGTGGACCGAGCGGCCATGCTGTCCGTGCTCGGCTACGAGAAGGTCACCGAACTCCTCGATGCCACGGTGCCCGGATCGATCCGTGACGAGACGGTCGGCGACCTCCCGGAGCCAACCCCCGAGCACGAGGTGCTGGGCGAGCTCCGGGCGATCGCGGCGGAGAACGATCCGCGGACCCCGCTGATCGGGCTCGGCTACCACGCGACCATCACCCCGGCGGTGCTGCGTCGCAACGTGCTGGAGGATCCCGGCTGGTACACGGCCTACACGCCGTACCAGCCCGAGATCAGCCAGGGGCGCCTCGAGGCCCTGCTCACCTTCCAGACGATGGTCACCGATCTGACCGGCACGGAGCTCGCCGGGGCGTCCCTGCTGGACGAGGCGACGGCTGCGGCGGAGGCGGTGCAGCTGTGCCGGCGGGTCTCACGCAAGACGCTCGCTGGGAGCGCGCAGGACGAGGCGGGCGACGAGGTGGCCGTACTCGACCGGGGCTGCCATCCCCAGACCATCGCGGTCGTGGCCGGCCGTGCCCGTCCGCTGGGGCTCGAGGTGGCCGTCACCGACCTGCGTGCCTGGCATGCGGCGGGCGCGCCGGCGGAGGTGGTCGCGGAGGACGGCCGCACGGTCCCGCTCGACCGGGTGGCGACCGCACTGCTCCAGTCGCCCGACACCGACGGGGTGCTGCACGACGACGCCGCGCTGATCGGCGCCCTGCAGGAGCGCGACGTGCTGGTCACCGTCGCCACCGACCTGCTCGCCTGCACGCTGACCGTCCCGCCGGGGGAGCAGGGGGCCGACGTCGTGGTCGGCTCCGCCCAGCGGTTCGGGGTCCCGCTGTTCGCCGGGGGGCCGCATGCGGCGTTCCTCGCCACCCGTCAGCGGTTCTCGCGCCACCTCCCCGGACGGCTCGTCGGTGTCAGCCAGGACACGGAAGGCCGTGAGGCGTACCGCCTCGCCCTGCAGACCCGTGAACAGCACATCCGGCGCGAGAAGGCCACCTCCAACATCTGTACCGCGCAGGTGCTCCTGGCCGTCGTCGCGGCCCTCTACGCGGTGCATCACGGTCCGGGGGGCCTGTCCCGCATCGCCCGCCGGGTCCACGCGCTCGCCAGTGCGCTGCGGGGCGAGGTCGTCGATCGCGGCCTGGAGGTCGTCGGCGACCGGTGGTTCGACACCATCACCCTGTACGTGCCCGGCCGCGCCCACGAGCTGGTGGCCCGGGCGGCGGCGGCCGGCTACGACCTCGGGGTGCGTCCGGGGGCCGACGGGACGCTGGCTCCCGGCGACCCGGACCACGTCCGCATCGCCCTCGACGAGACCACGACGCGCGAGGACGTGGCCGCGGTGCTCTCGGTGCTCACCGGTGCCGACATCGCGACCGGGACCGTCGAGCGCCGGATGGCGGCGGCCGCGGGGCCGCGGGCCAGCGCCACCGACGGGATCCCCGCCGGGCAGGTGCGCACCTCGGCCTTCCTGGAGGATCACCGCTTCCACGCCTACCGCTCCGAGACGGAGCTGGTGCGCTGGCTCCGGGAGCTGAAGTCGAAGGACATCGCGCTCGACCGGGCGATGATCCCGCTGGGCTCGTGCACGATGAAGCTGAACGCCGCCGCCGAGATGGAGGCGGTCAGCTGGCCCGCGTTCGCGGACCTGCATCCGTTCCAGCCGCTGGAGCGCAGCCGGGGGACCCGGCGCATCATCGGCGACCTCGAGCACTGGTTGGCGGAGATCACCGGCTACGACGCGGTCAGCCTGCAGCCGAACTCCGGTGCCCAGGGGGAGCTGGCCGGGCTCCTGGCCATCCGCGGCTACCACCGGGACCGCGGGGAGGCGCACCGCGACGTGTGTCTGATCCCATCGTCGGCGCACGGGACCAACGCCGCCTCCGCCGTCATGGCGGGCATGCGGGTGCGGGTCGTCGCCTGTGACGAAGCCGGCAACGTGGACGCCGAGGATCTCCGTCGGCTGGTGGAAGAGCACGCGGGGGAGTTGGCTGCGCTGATGGTGACCTATCCGTCGACGCACGGCGTCTTCGAGGCCGACATCGCCGAGCTGTGCGCGCTGGTCCACGACCATGGCGGGCAGGTCTACCTCGATGGCGCCAACCTCAACGCGCTGGTCGGCATCGCCAAGCCCGGCCACTTCGGCGCGGACGTCAGTCACCTCAACCTGCACAAGACGTTCTGCATCCCGCACGGCGGTGGCGGTCCGGGGGTGGGACCGGTCGGCTGTCGGGCGCACCTCGCGCCCTACCTACCGACCCACCCGCTCGAGCCGGCCAGCGGCAACCCGGCGAGCCGCACGCTCGATCCGGACGCGATGACCGGCCCGGTCAGCGGTGCGCCGTGGGGC
This sequence comes from Nitriliruptoraceae bacterium, assembly GCA_040904745.1. GTDB lineage: Bacteria > Actinomycetota > Nitriliruptoria > Nitriliruptorales > Nitriliruptoraceae > T1Sed10-7. The sequence goes on along the minus strand of JBBDSW010000088.1, from coordinate 2,857 downwards.
TCGGCCGGCATCCTCCAGATCAGCTGGGCGTACGTGAAGCTCATGGGGGCCAGTGGGCTCAGGGCTGCCAGCGAGCTCGCGATCCTGAACGCCAACTACGTCGCCTCGCGCCTCAGGGAGGGGTTCCCGGTCCTCTACACCGGCGCCAACGGCCTCGTCGCCCACGAGGCCATCGTGGACGTCCGCGGCGCGCAGCGGCGGGCCGGGATCACCAACGAGGACGTGGCCAAGCGCCTCATCGACCACGGCTTCCACGCGCCGACGATGTCCTGGCCGGTCGCCGGCACCCTGATGATCGAGCCGACCGAGTCCGAGTCGAAGGCCGAGCTCGACCGTTTCTGCGACGCGATGCTCGCGATCGCCGAGGAGATCCGGCTGATCGAGGACGGCGTGTGGCCGCGTGAGGACAACCCCCTCGTACATGCACCGCACGTCGCCGCCGACCTGCTGGCCTCAAACTGGGACCATGCCTACAGTCGCGAGGTGGCGGCCTACCCCTCCGCCGGCGCCCGTCGGGACAAGTACTGGCCACCGGTCAGCCGCATCGATAACGCCTACGGGGACCGTAACCTGGTCTGTGCCTGCCCCCCTCCCGGCGCGTTCGCCGAGCGCTGACGGGCGCGGGTCCCCGTGCGCTGCGAGCACCTCCGCTCAGGTGGGCGCCTCGGGGGTCGATATCTGTGGCAGGTGACCCCGGCGACCGCGGGGCGATCAGGAGACCCATGGTGGCCGGTGAGGTCGACGCACGCAGCGCACGGCGCCTGCGGCGCTACGTGCTGGGCTGGGCGCTCGCCGGGCTCGTGGCGACCGTCGCTGCGACCGCCCTCGTGCTGCGCGACGGGATCCCCGCACGGGCCTGGACGATCCCCGTCCTCGCGCTGGTGGCGGCGGTCGCCGCCTCGGTGCACTTCGAGCTGCCGCTCGGCGGTCGCCGCCTGTCCTCGAACGTGGTCGAGGCCGCGGTGGCCCTCGGGCTGGTGCTGGCCGAGCCCCTGGCCATCGTCCTTCCGATCGTCCTCGGCACCGCCGCGGTGGACCGCAGGAACGGGGTGACGGGGGACAAGTCGGTGTTCAACCTCGGCCTGACGGCGATGGGTGCCGTCGCCTCGGCGGGCGTCGTGTGGGCCATGGTCGGCGGCATCCCCGACCTGACCACCGGGGTCGGTGTCACCTCGCTGGTGCTCGCCCTGGTCGTCAACGGCCTGGTCAACGTGGTCGGTGCGACCGGGCTGCTGCTCCGCCTCGACCCGTCGTCGTTCCGTCTGACCGTGCGGAGCCTCATCGTCAACTCGGCGTTGAGTCTCAGCCTGGCGGGCTCGTTCGGGATCCTGGGCGGGGTGCTGTTCCAGGTCGCCCCGGTGGCCCTGCCCGTGCTCGTCCTGCCGGCGTGGGCGGTGCATCACTCGCTGCAGGAGCGGGTGCTCAGGATCTCCGGCGAACTGGATGAGCGGGACCTCCTCGAGCGCACCGTCGAAGGCGCCAGCGAGGGCATCGCGCTCCTCGACGCCGACGGCGTCGTCGAGCTGCTGAACCCGGCGTTCGCGGGCTTCCTCGACGTGGAGCAGGCCGCCTTGCGGGGGCAGGGGCTGCTCGCGTTCCTCGAGGAGCGGACCGGCACCGCCCTGTGCACCTTGGCGGAGGAGCTCGAGTCGCTGCAGCCGCACGAGCGGCGTGGCGCGAGCGACGTCCGGCTGGACGAGCGGACCTTCGCACTCGAGTTCAGCGGCACGTTCGACCGGCTGGGGGAACGCACCGGCACGGTGGTCCTGCTCACCGACGTCACCGAGCAGCGCGAGACCGAGGCGATGCGCCGGGAGTTCGTGGCCCGGGTCTCGCACGAGCTCAGGACCCCGCTCACCGCCATCGTCGGGTTCGTCGAGACCCTCCAGCACCGCGACCGGGAACTGGGCTCCGCGGACCGTGCGTCCTACCTCGGGGTGGTGGCCCGCCAGGCGGGTCGCCTCGACCGTCTGGTGTCCACCTTGCTGTGGTCCTCCCGGGTGGACCGGGGGGCAGCGCTCGCTCGCCCGGAGGGGGTCGTGGTCGCCCACGCGGTCGCCGATGCCGTGGCCACCTTGGGTGACCTGCTCGACGGCGACATCGAGGTGGCGGTCGACCCGGACCTGGTGGTCACGGTCGATCCCGACCACCTCCACCAGATCCTCAGCAACCTGCTCAGCAACGCGGTCAGCTACGGCCGGCCGCCACTGGCGGTCACCGCGGAGCCGAACGGGGACGAGGTGACGATCGAGGTCTCCGACGCCGGTGAGGGGGTGCCGCCGGCCTTCGAGCGGCATCTCTTCCGGGCCTTCGCGCAGGCCTCGGTCGGCGATCGCCGGACGGCCAGTGGGCTCGGTCTCGGGCTCGCGATCGTGGACGGTCTCGTCGCGGAGAACCACGGGCGGGTGCGCTACCGACGCAGCGGCGGCCGTACCCGGTTCCGGGTCGATCTGCCGGCCGTGCTGGATGTCCCGATCTCGACGGGCTGAGGTCCCTGTCGCGCCACGGTTCGGCGGAGCTAGTGTCTCCGTCGCGGCGGCGGCCCGCGTGCCGCCCCGTGCCGCCCGTTGACCCTGGCTCAGGAGCATCGGCCCGTGGAAGCCCTCGAGTTCGCCCGGATCCAGTTCGGCTCGACCACGATCTACCACTTCTTCTTCGTGCCGCTCTCGATCGGGCTGGCGCCGTTGGTCGCGATCTTCCACACCCAGTACGTCCGTACGGGTGAGGAGCGCTACCGCCGGCTCGCGAAGTTCTGGGGCAAGTTCTTCCTCGTCATCTTCGCGATGGGCGTGGTCACCGGGATCGTGCAGGAGTTCCAGTTCGGGATGAACTGGTCGAGCTACTCCTGGTTCGTCGG
>JBBDSW010000087.1:0-6706 GCA_040904745.1 Nitriliruptoraceae bacterium | reverse complement strand
CCCCCCCCCCCCCCCCCCCCCCCCCCCCCCCCCCCCCCCCCCCCCCCACGACCGGTGTGATCGAACACGGGGGCTGCCACCCCGGACGCACCGGGTTCCAACTCGTCGCGGGTGTAGGCGACACCCCGCTGCCGTACCGACTGCAGCTCCGGGTTGCGCGCCCCTTCGGGGAGGAAGGCCAGGAGCGCCTTGCCATGCGCGGCGACCCCGAGCTCGTGTCGGAACCCGACGCGGTAGTTCACCTGGACGAAGCGGTCACCCGGCTCGATCACCTCGACCACGACGAGATCGTCACGATCGCGCACCGCCAGGCAGGCCGTCTCCCCCGTGTCATCGCACAAGGAGCGCAGCGGTGGCCCGGCGAGCCGACGCACCTCCAGCCCCTGAGCCGCACGCACACCCAGCTCGAGCATGGAGAGTCCCAAGCGGTACTTGCGGGTCTCCAGGTCCCGGGTGACGAACCCCTCCGCCACCAGGGTGTCGAGCAGCCGGTACAGCACCGCACGATCGAGTCCCGTCGTCTCCGCGAGCCCGGAGACGGTGGCGCCGTCGTTGTGCTCCCCGAGGGCGTTCAGGAGCGCGAGTCCGCGCGAGAGGGTGCGCGAACCGCTGGATCGCCGACCTCGCTTGGCGTCGTCCTCACTCTCGCTCACGTGGCTCCCTGCTCCCGTCGACCGCGGCTGGACCCGGGCCGTGGGCCCGACCCCTCGCGGCGCGGATCCGCGTGACCGCACGCCGGGGTGCGGTGTGCAGTGGTCAGTGAGTGTGCTGCGCGACCCGCGCACGGTCAAGCCTGGCACCCCGGCTGCTCGGACGGGTCACGGTGCCGACGACCGATGGCTGAGCGGGCACGACGCAGACTCCTCGGCGGTCCTGGACCCATCGCTACCATCACCGCCCGCGGCGCAACCCGCCGCCCGGAACGGCCCGACGGCCGTGACGACCCAGAGCGCCGACGAGAAGGAACGGTCCGTGGCCGAGGAGATCGAGAAGCTGCTAGGTGGCTCGCGCCGCGCCTTCGACACGTTGTTCGATTCGCGCATCCTGTTCCTGAAGGGGGCGCTCGAGGACGACGTGGCCGACAACCTCGTCGCCCAGCTCCTCGCGCTGGACGCGGAGAGCGACGACGACATCACCCTCTACATCAACTCCCCCGGCGGCATCATCACCGGGATGTTCGCGATCTACGACTCGATGCGCCTGCTCAAGAGCAACGTCAACATCCGGTGCATCGGCCTCGCGGCTTCCGCCGGCGCGTTCCTCCTGGCCACCGGCACCGGCACCCGTTCGGCGACCGAGAACGCGCGGATCATGATCCACCAGCCGCTCGGTGGCGCCCGCGGGACCGCCAAGGACATCGAGATCCAGGCCAAGAACATCGTCTGGATCCGCGAGCGCATCAACGAGATCCTCGCCGAGCGGACCGGACAGTCCGTGGAGACGATCCAGCGCGACACGGACCGCGACCGCTGGATGACGGCGGCGGAGGCCCTGGAGTACGGGCTGATCGACGAGGTGGTCGAGCCGGGTCGCGGAACCTGACCGGTCACCCGATGCCATCCCGCCTACCCAGGTGAGCTCGCGCCGGATCGCCGTCTCGTTGGACGCCGTCGTGTTGGCGGTCACCGACGAGACCCCCCGGGTGCTCGTCACCGAGGTCCCGGGCGAGCCACCGGGGTTGCCGTCGGGCCCGCTGGACGTCGACGACGACGCGACCCTGGAGCGCGGCCTCCGGCGCTACGTCTGGGAGCAGACCGGGCTCGAGCTCGGCTACGTCGAGCAGCTCTACACCTTCGGGGATCGCGACCGGGCCCCGGATGCGAGCACGGTCCGCCGGCTCAGCGTCGGCTACCTGGCGCTGACCGGTGAGACCACACCGACCCCGGGGACGCGCTGGCTGGACGTGCACGACCTGTTGCCGTGGGAGGACCACCGGGACGGGGCGCCGGCCATCCTCGACGAGGTGCAGGATGCCCTGACCACCTGGGCGGACGGACACGAGGACCGACAGCAACGCCGCGCGCTGACGTTCGGTCCCCCGTGGGACGGCATCCGTGCCCTCGAGCGCTACGAGCTCCTCTACGGGGCGGGGCTCGTCGCCGAGCGCTTCCACGACGACCACCAGGACCCACCGGCCTTACCGAAGAGCACCGCCATGCGGGGCGACCATCGGCGCATCCTGGCGACGGCGGTCGGCCGTATCCGCGGCAAGCTCACCTACCGACCGGTCATCTTCGAACTGGTCACCGAACCGTTCACGCTCCTCGAGCTCCAGCGCACGGTCGAAGCGCTCTCCGGGGTCGGTCTGCACAAGCAGAACTTCCGCCGGCTGGTGCTGGGCTCCGGGCTGGTCGAGGGCACCGGCGAGACGCGCAGCGCCGGTACGGGCCGTCCCGCGCAGCTGTTCCACTACCGCCCGGAGGTGCAACTCGAGCGGCCACGCCCGGGTCTCGGACAGCCCTACCGCTGACCGTCGGCCGCCCGATGCGCGCGGGGAGTGGCGCGCATGCCGTCAGGCCCGGTAACCTCCCCCTTATGCTCGTCGTGAGCATAAATGGTCAGGGAGCCCGAGATGTCCATCACCACCACCGCACCCGCCGCTCTCCCCGTCCTCGGGAGCGAGCGCCTCTCGGGCATCGTCCCGGATATCGAGCGGCACATCTACGCGCCGATCATCGCCGACATCGAGCGTCTCAAGCGGGAACGCGACGCGATCGTGCTGGCGCACAACTACATGACCCCCGACATCTTCCACGGGGTCGCGGACCTCGCCGGCGACTCGTTGCAACTCGCGCGTATGGCCGCGGAGACCGATGCCTCGGTGATCGTGATGGCCGGCGTGCACTTCATGGCGGAGACGGCCAAGATCCTCTCGCCAGAGCGCACCGTGCTCATCCCCGACGAGAAGGCCGGCTGTTCACTGGCCGAGTCGATCACCGCGGACGACGTCGCGGCGCTGCGCCGCCAGTACCCGGGCGCGCCGGTCGTGACCTACGTCAACACCTCCGCGGCGGTCAAGGCCGCTTCCGACATCACCTGCACCTCCTCCAACGCCGTCGAGGTGGTCCGCTCGCTGGGCGCCGACCAGGTGCTGTTCATCCCGGACCGCTACCTCGGCGCCTGGGTCGCCTCGCAGCTGCCCGACATCGAGGTGATCACCTACGACGGCGCCTGCGAGGTCCACGAGCGCTTCACCGGCGCCGAGGTCGCCTCGCTCCGTGAGCAGCACGACGGGGTCGCGATCCTCGCCCACCCGGAGTGCCCCCCGGACGTGCTGGCCGAGGCGGACGTGGTCGGCTCGACCAAGCTGATGAACGACTGGGTACTCGAGCACCAGCCGCGCACGGTGGCGATGATCACCGAGTGCTCGATGTCGGACAACGTCGCCGCCGGCGCCCCGGACACGGAGTTCATCCGGCCCTGCAACATGTGCCCGCACATGAAGCGGATCACGCTCCAGAACATCCGCACCTCGCTGGAGACCATGACCCACGAGGTGGTCGTGGCCCCGGAAATCGCCGCCCGCGCCCGCCGTGCGGTCGACGCCATGCTGGCCGTGGCGTGAACACGCGCACCGGCGAACACCGGGCGGTGGTGGTCGGCTCCGGGCTGGCCGGGCTCACCGCGGCGCTGGAACTCGGCGACTGCACGCTGGTCACCAGGGGCCCGGTCGGCGACGGCGCGAGCGGCTGGGCCCAGGGCGGGATCGCCGCGGCGCTGGGCACCGACGACGCACCGGCCCTGCATGCCGCCGACACCTCGGCGGTCGGCGGTGGGCTCACCGACGCGCGGGTGGCACGCATCGTCACCGAGGCGGCCGCGGAGCGGATCGACTGGCTGCGCGCGCTCGGCGTGCCGTTCGACCGGGTGGGCAACGCCGACGATGCGCCGTTCTCGCTCGGCCGCGAGGCCGGCCACCAGCGCCACCGCATCGTCCACGCCGCGGGCGACGCCACCGGCGCGGCGGTCATCGCCGCGCTCCGTGCGGCCGTGGTGACGCGCGATGACATCACAGTGATCGACGCCCGCGCGCTCGACCTGCTGCACGATGGCGGGCACGTCACCGGGCTCGCGATCGCGCACGACGACACCGTCAGCGTGCTGCGCACCGACACGATCGTCCTGGCCACCGGGGGCTTCGGCTGGCTGTACGCACGGACCACCAACCCGCCGGTGGCCACCGGCGGAGGGCTCGCGATGGCACTGCGTGCCGGCGTCACCATCCGCGACCCGGAGTTCGTCCAGTTCCACCCGACCGCCCTGGAGACCGCTGCCGATCCCCTGCCACTGGTCACCGAGGCGCTGCGCGGCGCCGGTGGGGTGCTCGTCGACGCGGACGGGCGGCGCTACATGCGCGAGGTCCACCCGGACGCGGAGCTCGCACCCCGTGACATCGTCGCCCGCGCCAACTGGATGCACCGCCAGCAGGGTCCGATCTACCTCGACACCTCTGCCCTGACCACGCCGATCGAGCAGGCGTTCCCGACCGTGGTCGGCCTCGCCCGGGCCGCCGGCCTGGACCCGCACGAGCCGCTGCCGGTGACCCCGGCGCAGCACTACACGATGGGCGGGATCGCCACCGACCTGGACGGCCGCACGTCGCTGCCGGGCCTGTTCGCCTGCGGCGAGGTGGCCTCGACCGGCCTGCACGGCGCCAACCGGCTGGCGAGCAACTCGCTGCTGGAGGCCATGGTCCTGGCGCGGCGCCTGGCGACGGTGATCGCCGCCGAGTACCGGCCAGTGGCCGACCTGGCCCACGCGCGCACCCCGCGGTCGGCCGGGGACGTCGCGGCTCCGGGCCCGGACGACCTCCAAGCCATCGCCGAGCTCCGGCAGGCGATGTGGGACCACGCCGGCCCGGTCCGTGACGCCCCCGGGCTCGCGCGCGGGCTCGAACAGCTCACCGCGCTGGCCCCTCGTCTGGTCACCGGCGAAGACGGCCGCGATCTGGCGGCGATCGCCGAGGTGGTGCTACGCGCCGCCGCAGCCCGCCGCGAGTCCCGCGGCGCCCACCACCGCCGCGATCATCCGGCGCTGGATCCGGGCCGTGCCCGCTCGACCTCGATCGGCGCGGGCGACCGGCTCGGTCCGCGCATGGTCACCGCCCTCCTCCACGGAGCCGCCGCCCCGGCCGTCCACGAGGGATCGTGGTGATCGACCCGCTCCCCCAGCACCTCGTCACCGATCTGGTGTCGCGCACGCTGGCCGAGGATCTCGGCCTGGCGGGTGACCTGACCAGCGACGCCATCTTCGCGCCGGACCACCTCTCCGAGGCCTGGATCGTCGCCCGCCGGCCGGGGACCATCGCCGGGCTGGACGTGGCGTGCGCGGTCTTCGCGGCCGTCGATCCCTCGCTCTCACCCGACCCCCGCGTGGCCGACGGTGATCAGGTCCCGGCCGGGACCCTGCTCGCCCGGGTCGCGGGACCGACGCGCGCGTTGCTCACCGCCGAGCGCAGTGCCCTGAACCTGCTCGGCCACGCCAGCGGGATCGCGACGGCCACCCACGCGGTCGTGACCGCGGTCGAGGGCACCGGCACCCGGATCGTCGACACCCGCAAGACCACCCCCGGGCTCCGGGCGCTGGAGAAGTACGCGGTCCGCTGCGGCGGAGGCCACAACCACCGGTTCGGGCTGTTCGACGCGGTCATGCTCAAGGACAACCACCTCGCGGCCGCCGGCGGCATCGGCCCCGCCGTCGCCGCGGTCCGAGCGCGCGTGGGGCACACCGTGCACGTCGAGGTGGAGGTGGACCGCCTCGAGCAGATCGCCGAGGCCATCGCCGCCGGTGCGGACACGATCCTGCTGGACAACCTCGCTGACGAGCAGCTGCGGGAGGCGGTCGGGCTGATCGCCGGGCGCGTCCGGACGGAGGCGTCGGGCGGGATCACCCCCGAGCGTGCCGCCGCGGTGGCCGCGACCGGGGTCGATCTCATCTCGCTCGGGTGGCTGACCCACTCCGCGCCCCGGCTGGACGTCGCGCTCGACCTGGTGCCGCCCGGCGACGGGTGAGGCTCGGGGGCCGCTGGGCGGTCGACGCGTGGGGGGGCCGGCCGATGCGGAACCGCCCGGGCCCGCCCTACTCGGGCTCGCCGGGCTCCCCAGGCACCAGCGGCACGAAGCGCACCCCGACCAGCCGCTTGAGGCGCTCGAGCCACCCGCCTCGACCTTCGTAGACCTCGACCACCTGCTGGCCGGACGGACCCACGGGCGCGACCAGCCGACCACCGTCGGCGAGCTGCTCAGCCAGCGCCGCCGGGACCTCCGGCGCGGCAGCGGCCACGATGATCGCGTCGAACGGTGCGTGCTCCGACAGGCCACGGGTGCCATCTCCGGTGACGACCACCACGTCGTCCAGGCCGCAGGCAGCGAGGTTCGCGCGTGCCGTAGCAGCCAGGTCGCCGAACCGTTCGATCGTGTAGACCTCGGCGGCGAGGTGGGCCAAGAGCGCCGCCTGGTAGCCGAACCCGGTCCCGACCTCCAGCACCCGTTCGGTCCCGGTCAGCTCCAGGGCCTCGATCATCTTGGCGATCAGCGAGGGCTGCGACGTGGTCTGGCCCTGGCCGATCGGCACGGGGTGGTCGATGTCGACCTCACCGCGCGCCTCCGGCGGCAGGAAGTCCTCACGGGGCACCGTGGCCACGGCTTCGAGCACCCGCGGGTCGCTCACCCCGGCACGGCGGGCCGCCGCCACGACGGCAGGTTCG
>JBBDSW010000086.1:0-6769 GCA_040904745.1 Nitriliruptoraceae bacterium | reverse complement strand
CCGAAAACGCGAGAACGGCCCGCTAGAGGTACGTAGCGGGCCGTTCTCGAGAAGCGCGCTGGGAGGGATTCGAACCCCCGGCCGCCTGATCCGTAGTCAGGTGCTCTATCCGGACTGAGCTACCAGCGCAGGTCGTGCGTCGTGAGCGGAGGCTGAGGGATTTGAACCCTCGAGGGCCGAGTAGACCCAACGGGATTAGCAATCCCGCGCCATAGACCAGACTAGGCGAAGCCTCCTGGCGCCCGTTCCCGGGCGGACCCGGGCACGGCGCGCGAAGGATAGCAGTCGTTCGAGGGGTGTTCACACGGCCTACCCTGCCAGCGTGCACCCCCTCTCCGCCGCGGTCATCCGGCGCGCGCCTTCGGCGCTGCGCCGACCCATCGAGGTCGCGATGCGCACGGTCGACAGCGCCATCGCCGATCGCCTACCCGGACTCGCGGCGGAGACCGCGTTCTGGGTGCTGTTGTCCCTCCCCGCCCTGCTGGTCGCACTCATCGCCGCGATCCCGGCGTTCCTGCCCACCTTCGACGGGCAGGACTGGCAGGAATCACTCATCGCCCAGGCCGTCGAGGTGTCGAGCGTCGCCCTTCTCCCGAACACGATCGAGAACGTCGTCGAACCGGTGCTGCGCAGCCTTCTGGAGGACAGCGGGGCCGGCATCGTCTCAACCGCGTTCATCTCCGCGCTGTGGGTCGCATCGCGCGCAGCGCGGACGGTGCTGACCGCGACCGCACTCGTCTACGGGCGTGGCAAGGCACGGGTCGCCTGGAAGCAGCGCCTGGTTGGGCTCGGCGTCACCGTCGGCGCGCTGATCTTCGGCACGATCATCGCACCGCTCCTCCTGGCGGGTCCCGGCTTCGCCGAGCAGCTCGAGTTCTGGATCAGTCAGGACCTGGGCCCGCTCGTCCCGATCTGGAGGACCGCGTACTGGCCGACGGTCGTGCTCGGCAGCGCCGGGGCGATCGCCCTGCTTTACCGCGTCGCCGTGCCCGGGACCTCGAGGTGGCGCTTCGACCTCCCCGGCGCGTTCGTGGCGGTCGGGCTGTGGCTGCTGGGCAGCGCGGGGCTCCGCCTCTACGGCGCCTGGCTGGCGGAAGGCAACAGCGCCTACGGCCCGCTGGCCGGTCCGATCGTGGCGCTGATCTGGCTGTGGCTGACCGCGCTGGCCGTGCTGTTCGGCGCCGAGCTCAACGCGCAGCTCGAGGGCAACCGCCACCAGGCGATCCCCGCGGTTCCTCGCGCGCAACAGGACGACCCCGCCGAACGGAGTCACGCGGGCGAGCGGGGGGAGACCGACCCCGACGCCGCCCAGCAGCTCAGTCTGACGGAGCGCGAGGAACGTCGAAGCTGAACCGGGTGCCGCTGGGCGTGTTGGCGGCCACCCGCAGGTCCCCCCCATGCGCCCGGACGACATCGGTCACGAACGCGAGACCGAGACCGAGTCCTCCGGTGGACACCCGGTGGCTCTCGTCGCCGCCGCGGTAGAAGCGGTCTAGCACGTGGGGCAGGTCGCTCTCGGCGATGCCCGGGCCCTCATCCACCACCTCGATGACGACACGGTCGCCATCCTGATACCCGCGCACCCACGCCCGGGTGCCGGACGGGGTGTGCCGCGCGACGTTGACCAGCAGGTTCTCGACGACATGCTCGAACAGCGCCGGGTCGGCCTCGACCTGGAGGCCCGGGTCCACCTCCACCTCGACGACGTGGCCCTGGAGCACGTCGGCCAGCCGGTCGACGGATGCCGTCGCCACCGGCGCGACCAGGAGCCTCTCGGGCTCGAGTGCGAGGACGCCGGAGCCGACCATCGAGGAGTCCAGCAACCGACGCACCATCGCACCCAACCGCTCGGCGTTGGTGTCGACACGCTCGAGGAGGTCGTTCCGACGGGCAGGATCGAGGTCATCCCAACGCTCTGCGAGGGTGGCAGCGAGGCCCTGGACCACGGTCAGAGGCGTGCGGAGCTCATGGGAGACGGTCGACAGGAAGTCCTGTGTGCGCTGGTCGATCCGCCGTAGTTCGGCGAGTGCCTCTTCGTCTTCCCGGTAGGCACGGGCGCGCCCCAGCGCCTCACCTGCCTGGGCGATCAGGAGTCCGGCCGAACCGCTGGCATGGAGCGACGGGGCATGACCGGCCGTCGAGGCAGCCACGATCGCCGTCACCTCGCCGTCGGCGAAGATGGGGAACAGCAGGGCGCTGTGCTGGCCGCTGCGTACCAACCCACCGACGTCGTGCCGGCCGCGCTCCAGCGCATGCGGCCGTTCGGCGGCGAGGACCGCGGCCATGGTGGGGTCATCCAGCGGCAGATCCCGCTCGATGGTGACATCGCCGCGTGCCGCACCTTCCGCGAGCCGGGCAACGCCGGCATCACGATCGACCTCGCGGATCGTCGCGACATCGAACCCGAGGCCGAGCAGCCCTTCGGCCACGCCGCGGAGCACGACCCCGGTGTCGAGGTCGTGCGTCCGCAGCAGCGTGGCGAGGAGATCGGCCCGACGTTCTGCCGCACTACGCGCATCAGCGGCCTGGGCGAGACTCGCGGACAACGCCTGCGCGGTTCGTCGGCTGATCGACAGGAGCGCGCCACCACCACCGAGGTGAAGGAACAGGAGCGTGGGCTCCCGCTCGCCGACGGCGATCAAGGTTCCCAACCAGCAGAGCAGCGCCCACGTCCCCAGCCCCACCCGGTAGCGCTCCGGCGGAACCGCGGATACCGCGACCAGGATGAGCGCGAACAACGGTGCGAACAGGAGCACCTCGACATCGACCGCTCCGACGAGCATCACCGCCGCGAGTGGCGGCCCGATCACGCCGGAGAGCACCATCCACGCGACCTCGAGATCCTCGACGCCGGGTACGCGGTCGAAGGGACGCAGGACGGCGACCACGCCGAGCAGCAGACCCAACGCCCCGATCAACATGAACAGCCATGGGTTGGCGATCGTGCCCCGCAGCAGGACGTAGACGATCGTCACCACGCTCGGCGCGAGCACGGCCACACGCACGGCCGGAGCGCTCATGAGCGCGATCGTCAAGCGCCGCGGGTCGGTCTCCGACGGCGACGTCGCGAGCCCCTCTGGGGTGGTGGGTCTGGACATCAGCTCACGACCTCGCGGTCAGGGACACGACCGACGGCTTGGAAGACGACCCGGGTGCCACGGGGATCATCAAGTTCCGGCTGCCCACCGGCAGCGACGAGCATCTGCACGGCCAACGACACCAGGACGCCACCCCGGGCGCCGACCGTCCGGTCCGGGAAGGTGACCACCACCTGATCAGCCGTCCGTTCCCAGGTGACCCGGATCACGGGCGGGACATCACCCGGAACCCGACAGGAGGCGAGCAGCAGTTCGAGCGCTGGCCGTGCCAACTCGAGGTCTGCTTCGACGTAGATGGTCGGATCCTCACCTCCCCCGACATCCAGGGATACGTCGCCGCCGAGGTGAGCGACCAACCGCTCCGGCCGCACGGCTCCACGCTCGGGATCGACCCGCCGGTCGTGATAGCGGGTGAAGTCCAGGATGGTGTCGATCACCAGACGGAGATCGTCGGACTCGTGTCGGAGCCGGGAGAGCAACACCTCCCGCTGCTGGGCATCGAAGTGTTCCGCGTTCGCGCGGAGCAGCTGCGCGGCACCTCGGATGATCGTGAGCGGATCGCGGACCTCTTCGGAGACCGCTTCGAGCAGCCCCTTGCCCATCCGGTCGAGTTGCGAGGCGCGTTCCAACAACTCCCGCTGGTGACGGACACTGGCGCGGGCAGCCAACACCCCGCCGAGGTGGGCGGCCATCACCTCGGCGATCTCGAGCTCTGCCTCCGAGGGACGAACTGGTTCCCGTCGCGCACCGAGCAACGCGCCAGCCGGAGCACCGTGCATCCGGATCGGTGCGACGGCGAAGGTGTGCAGCGGTCCCCCTTCGCCGCCCCCCGGCAGCAGAGGTTCCTCGTCCTCACCGACGATCGTCCGACCTTCGCTGATGGCGCGCCACACCAGGGAACGTGCGCGCTCGGGCCACGTCTGCGGCGGGTCGATGTCGTCCAGTGCCAGGGGAGCGATCTGGTCGCCGTCCACCTGGAAGACACCGGCGGCATCGAACGCCAGCATCCGCAACGCGGTCGTCGCCGCGTGCGCCGAGCCTTCCGGGCTGGATCGCGGCAGCCGCCGCACGACCTCCAGGAGGTCGCTGCGCCGCTCGGCGGCACGGCGGGCTGCGATCTCCTGGTAACGGGAGCGGAATAGCTGCTGAGCGAAGGTGTCCAGGAGGAACAGCAGCGCCAGCACCTGCACGAGGACGAGGATCACCTCGAGCCATCCGAGGTCGGCCAGGATCAGGGCGCTGAGCAGGATCAGGACGGCGGCCCCTTGGAACAGGGCTGCGATCCAACGGTCAGGGACGACCGCCATGGTGGCGCCCAGGGCACCGAAGATCAGCAGCAGGTGGAGCGCGTACGGCGAGGCACCGGCGAGGAGCAGTAGGACCAGGCCGACGACCGCGATGATGATCAGGACGAAGCTCGCGAGCTCCCGGTGGATCGCCCTCAAGGGCCGCACGCGGTCCCACCACCAGGTACCCACGCTGATCACGACCGCCCCGGCGAGATAGGCAAGCAACCACCGTCGTGGCTCGAGTTGCAGCACCAAGGGAAGGAGCGTGAGCGCCGCCACGCTGAGCAACAGCGGTTGGAACCGGGCACGTCGGAGCAGGTCGTGGTCCCCGTGCCCGAGCCCCGCGGCCACGCGCGGCTCGGCCCCCGGGGACCGCCCCGTCACCTCCTGCGAGTCGCGACCTGGCACCTCGACGGTCTCCCTGCGAACGCCCCCGGACCACGGGTCACGCTTACCGCGCACCCGGTGCTGGCGGTGGAAGCGGAGGGTGTGGGATTCGAACCCACGGGACGCGCGAAGCGCCCGGCGGTTTTCAAGACCGCTGCCTTCGTCCGCTCGGCCAACCCTCCTTGCGAGCCGCAACCTACCGCGCCGCCTGGTGGGTGCCGGGCCAGGACCTGCGGGAGGTGTTCGGCGTCCCCAGCACGCGGGTTCGGACCACCGCACCGCATGTGCGCTGGTCCCTCGGATGGCCGTGGATCCGCGTGCATCGCAACCGACCGACCGTTCCCGGCGAACCAGCTCGTGTACGGACGACACCCACAGCCACGGAGGATGCGATGCACGAGCCCCTCGGTATCGCCCCTGCCCGCCTCGCCATCGTTGCGGTGCCGACCGACGCGTCGAGGGCTGAGGTGTCCCCTACCGCACTGACGCCCCTTCCGACCGCGGGCTCCCGTGCGTCACGTAGCCTCCGCCCACGCAGGAGACTGCGATGACCGTGACGCTGCAACGGGAGGTGGCGATGGCGAGCCGGCACTCCGGTCCCTCCCAGGGACGGGACGAGGACGCGCGCGGGACCGCCGACGCGCTGCTGTCCGCGGTGGCCCGCGGGGATGACGCCGCGCTCGGTGCGCTCTACGACGTCGTCGGTGGCAAGGTGTACGGGACCATCCGGCGCGTGCTGCGTGACGCTGCGCTCTCCGAGGAGGTCACCCAGGAGGTCATGCTCGAGGTGTGGTGCCGGGCCGCCCGGTTCGATGCGCACAAGGGCTCGGCGACCGCCTGGATCGTCACGATCGCCCACCGACGGGCGATCGACCGGGTTCGCTCCGAGCAGGCCTCGCGGGACCGGGTCCAGGCCGACGCCGACCGTGACGGTCGACCGGCGTTCGACGAGGTGAGCGAACAGGTCGAGCTCGCCGAGGAGCACGATCAGGTCCGATCCGCACTGGCCTCCCTCACCGAACGACAGCGGGAGGTCATCGAGCTCGCCTACTACCAGGGCTACACCTACCGCGAGGTGGCCCAACGGTTGGACGCCCCGCTCGGGACGATCAAGACGCGGATGCGCGATGCGCTCATCCGGATGCGGGGCGCGCTGGAGGTGAGCCGATGATGAGCGAGCAGGACGACATGCACACCTGGACCGGCGCCTACGTCCTCGATGCCCTTCCGGAGGACGAGCGGGAGCGGTTCGAGGCACACATCCAGACCTGCGCCACCTGCGCCGAAGAGGTCCGTGAACTGCAGGAGACGACCTCCCGACTCAGCGGTGTCCTCGCGGAGGAGCCACCACCAGGCCTCCGCGACCAGCTGTTGGCCGCAGCGAGACACACCCCCCAGGAGGCCAGCGTCACCGACCTCGCGTCCGCCCGTCGGCGTGGTGCCTCCGCACCGAGTCGGGCGTCGCGGCTGACGGCCGTGGCCGCCGGCATCCTCGCGATCGCCGTTGCCGGCCTCGGCTACGTGGCGTTCGACCTGGCCGACCGTGTGGCCGAGACCGAGGCCGCCGTCCAGGAGTCCGAACGCGAGGTGGACCGCTTCGTCGAACTGTTGGCCGCCCCTGACGCGGACGTGGTGACCGCGGAGTCGGAGGATGGATCCCGGGCTCGGGTCGTGCTGTCCGCCGAGCAGGGCCAGGCGGTCGTGGTCACCGAAGGACTCCCGCCGGCGCCGTCGGATCGCACCTACCAGCTGTGGCTCATCAACGCCGACGGCGCCACCCCGGCGGGGCTGTTCGACACCGAACCGGACGGCCGGGCCGCCACGCTGCTCACGGGAGATCTCGCGGGATCCGCGGCCATCGGGGTCACACTGGAGCCCGCCGGTGGCTCACCACAGCCCACGACGGATCCGGTGCTCGCCATCGAACTCGGCTGAGCGTTCCCGTCACCGGGCGAAGAGCACCTCGAAGCCGAGGTGGGGGCGCAGCACCTCGGG
>JBBDSW010000085.1:0-1167 GCA_040904745.1 Nitriliruptoraceae bacterium | reverse complement strand
CAGACCTGCTGTGCTCGGCAAGCCCGCAACGCCACGCCGGCACGACCGACGTGGATGTCCAGGTCGATCTGGAGATCGCCAGCGGTGCGACCAACGTGAAGCGTCTTGAGCAGGCGCTCCGCAACGCAGAGTTCGTCCCGGACGGCCCCTCCACGTGGCGGTGGATCACCGCTGGGCAAGTGCCGCGGACGGTGGTCAAGTTCGAACTCCTCGCCGACCTCGACTCCGAACCCACCGAGGCCACGATCAACTTCGACGAGTGCGAGGCTCTCGGCGCGGTGAACCTACGAGGCACGGGCTTCGCGTCGCGGGACGTCGTGATCCGCGAGATGCGTACCCACGTGGGCGGCGTGCCGCAGACCGCCGAGATCAACGTCACGGGCCTGGCTGGCTTCCTCTTGGCGAAGTGTGCCGCGGCGCGCTCCCGACGCAAGCCCAAGGACTGGTACGACATCGCCTTCGTCCTGCTCCACAACGACGCCGGCGGCGTGGATGCAGCAGCAGGGGCCGTCCGGAACCGCTTCGGTTCGGAGCTTCCATCGGTCAGAACCAGCCTCGATGACCTGCTGGCCAACTTTGCGGATCCCACCGCCCAAGGACCTCGCGCCTACGTCGGGCAGATGCTCATCGAGCATCCCGATCTGGACCGGACTGTTCTCGCTGCCGACGCGGTCCTCGCCGTGGAACGATTCCACCGTCTCTGTACCAGCGACTACCCCTGAGGCCAACGCTGGAAGGTGGATCTCGGCCACGTCGCGCCAGCGCGATGCCTTGGAGGTCCTGCCGATGCGCTGGTGCGGTCGGTCACAGCAGAACACGCATGTCTTCGCGCAGCCGCCCCAGCGCCTTCGGGAACGGCGCTGCGACCTGGAGGAGCCTCGACGGCTGAGAGCCCCGCTGTCTCAGCCAGGCCTTGAGGGCCTCGCGGCCGAGCTCGTCTCCCTCGAGGTGGCGCAGCCGGTACGCGTCCACGATCGACCGTTCGGGCGAGTAAACGCCGATCGAATATCCGGCATGCAGTTCGATCACGTCCCGCCCGAGGTCGAAGGTCGCGGGCGCGAACCGGTGCCAACACACCGGCGCGGACACCTTCGGTAGGCGCGTCCCCCGGGGTAGGGCCACATCGATCCGCGTCGGGATCTCATCGGTCAGATCGTGCCGAGCCAG
>JBBDSW010000084.1:0-1170 GCA_040904745.1 Nitriliruptoraceae bacterium | reverse complement strand
GGGTGGGGCGTAGAGGACTCGAACCTCTGACCTCTTGCGTGTCGACCAGCGCCACGGGGTCCACCGGCATCCACCCCGGTCCACGAAACCCCATCTCACCAGGCGAAACGCTCCACGGTCGTCCAGCCACGTCCAGGCCGGTTCAGACGAGTTAGCTGTCGACCGAGCTGAAGCTCCTATGGATGTCAAGCGGCGATGTCGGTGATGTTGGGCTGGGTCAGCCAGGCGTGAATGCGGGTCTGGATGTCGGGATCGCGGGTGATGCCGCGCTCGATGCGGGAGATGCGCGGACGGCGCCATTATGGCGACCCGTTTCGCGCCTGCCGGGCGAAGTGGCGTTCGATGGACGCTCGGCAACGGCCGGCATGGTCGGTGACACGGTCGATCAGTCGGGCGGGCAGACCGGAGTGCAGCGCAAGGACGTCTTCGGCCGCGGCTGCGTCGGCGATCGCGTCGGGCAGCTGAATGGCGAGGTGGCGTGCTCGCTCGAGGAGCGTCTCGGGGCTGATGGTGAGCGCATCGGCGAGCTTCTCCCAACTCCGGGGGCTGATCACCTTGAAGCGGTACTCGCCGCCGATCTTCATCGCGAGCTTGAGCTGCTTCGCATCGTGCTCGTACGGCAGCATCGACGTGATGTCGTACAGGGGCGCGAACCTGACCTGCGACCCGGACAACAGCAGCCCGAAGTTCTTCGCGTGCCCGTCGGTCGCTCCCACGAGCCAGTTGAACACCAGCGCGTCGACGAACCTAAGGCGCGCGTCCTCGGCCGTCGTAGCGGGCATGACGCGGTCGAACAGCGTGGCGATGTCCTCGGGGGACGGTCCACCGTCCTGTTGGTACTTCGACTCCGGGTGGACACCGAGGGCCTGGCAGAGGTCCTCCTGGTGGATCCGGCGGACGGTGCCGTCGGTGATGTGCCGGTCGAACCGTTCGACCGCGACAGCGACCTGGTCCTCGAATCGGACGACCCGCGTGCGCGCGGCTCGAAGCCCGACGTTGCGGGCAACAGCCAGGCACAGATGTTCGTTGAGGGCGAGGTCGTCGAACCCGGCCACGCCTGGCTTGATGATGTGGGTCGTCGGCTCGGGCCCGTGCGGTGTGCCCCAACGGCCGCTCGCAGTGTCATGTCGCAGGGCAGTCTTGGACTGTGCGCCGGCCAGGCTGAAATGG
>JBBDSW010000083.1:5220-6940 GCA_040904745.1 Nitriliruptoraceae bacterium | reverse complement strand
CAGGCTGCCCAGCTCGTTGTAGGCGGGCAGGACGATCGAGACGTCCAGCCGCGACGGCGCGGGACCGGCGGACGGCGCCGGGTCGGAGGAGCTCGGGGGCACGCCGGTCACTTCCGCAGGTGGCCACGGCCGATGCCGTGGTAGTGGAGGCCGGCGTCACGGGCCGCCTCCGGATCGACGCAGTTCCGCCCGTCGATCAGGATCGGGTAGTCGAGCGCGGCGGCGATGTCGGCGGGGGCGAGGTCCTTGACCTCGTCCCACTCGGTGGCGATGACCGCGGCGTGCGCACCCCGACAGGCCTCGAGCGGGTCGTCGAAGCGTTCGAGCTCCGGCATCTCCTCGGCGACCGCGTCCAGCGCGACGGGATCGTAGATCCGCACGGTCGCGCCCTCTTCGATCAGTGCCCGGGCGAGGTGGAGCGCGGGTGCCTCGCGCAGGTCGTCGGTCCCCGGCTTGAAGGCCGCCCCGAGGATCGTGACCGTCTTGCCCTGGAGGTGCCACAGCTCGTCGCGGAGCCGGTCGAGCACGACGGTGCGCTGGCCCTCGTTGATGCGGCGCACCTCCTCGAGGAGGCCGAACTCGTAGCCGACCTGCCGCGAGAGGTGGATGAACGCGTCCACGTCCTTGGGGAAGCAGGAGCCGCCGTAGCCGAGCCCGGCGCTCAGGAAGGAGCGGCCGATGCGGGCGTCGTGACCCATGCCCTCGGCGACGAGCTCCACGTTGGCGCCGACCCGGTCGCAGACGTTGGCCACCGCGTTGATGAACGACAGCCGGGTCGCGAGGAAGGCGTTGGAGGCGTGCTTGATCAGCTCGGCGGTGGGGACATCCGTTTCCACCACCGGGCAGCCGACCTGCTCGACCATGGGGGCGTAGACCTCGCGGAGCTTGTCGCGGGCGAAGTCGGACGCGGTGCCGTAGACGATGCGGTCGGGCCGGGCGGTGTCCGCGACGGCGACGCCCTCGCGGAGGAACTCCGGGTTGGACGCCACGTGGACGAGCACGTGGTCGCGGCCGAGCGCTGCGCGTTCCCGGTCGATGACCTGGGTCAGCCGCGCGCCGGTGTTGGCCGGCACGGTCGACTTCTCGACGAGGACGAGCTCGCGTTCGGCGTAGCGGGCGACCTGCTGGCCGACCGCTTCGACGAAGCGCAGGTCCGGGCCACCGCCCGGCAGCGGCGGGGTGCCGACGCAGACGAAGATGACCTCGGCGTGGTGGACCGCCTCCTCCAGGTCGCTCGTGAAGGTGAGCTGGCCGCTGCCGGTGACCCGCTCGAGCAGCTCGGGAAGGTCGGGTTCGTGGAACGGCACGCCACCCGCGCGCAGCGTGTCGAGCTTGGCCGGGTCCGAGTCCAGGCCGACCACCCGATGTCCGAGATCGGCCATGACGGCAGCGGTGACGAGGCCGACGTGACCCACGCCGACGATGGTGATGTCCACGGACGAACTCCGGGTGCCGGGGGCGGGTGGGGGCCGAGCGGCCGGGATGCCGGGGGTGGGCGGGGGCCGCGAGGCCGCTGACGGCGAGCCTACCGCCGTTCCCCGTGCCGCCCGGAGGTCCGGACGCGCCGGTCGATGAGCACCTCCGCGCTCGGCCCGCCGGCACCTCGACGTCCCCGGCACTCCCTGCATTATCGCGGAGAGCGCACGGACGAACGCTAAGGGCCACGTTCGGGGGCGTGTCGCCCGATACCGGGGATGCGCGCCCGCGGGCGTCGCAGCCC
>JBBDSW010000083.1:0-5120 GCA_040904745.1 Nitriliruptoraceae bacterium | reverse complement strand
GTTCGGGGGCGTGTCGCCCGATACCGGGGATGCGCGCCCGCGGGCGTCGCAGCCCACACGCACCTCCCCCGCTTCGCCGCTACCTCGCCGCCTTCGGATCCGAGCCCATGACCCTCCGCCCCCGCAGCACCTGGCGCCCCCTGGCGGTGCTGACCGCGCTGGCCGTCGCCTTCGCGCTGCTCCCGCTCGGTACGGCGGTGGCCAGCACCTCGACGGTCGAGCTCGAACGCGACTTCGGGGCGCTGGTCAACGTCGAGCGCGCGAAGCAGGGACTCGGCGCGCTCGAGGTCCGCAGCGACATCGTCAAGGTCGCCCGCAACCACAGCCAGACGATGGCGGACGAGTGGCGGCTGCACCACAACCCGGACTTCAGCACGGAGATCACCGGCTGGCAGCGGCTCGCCGAGAACGTCGGCTACGGCCCGAACGTCGGTGCGATCCACCGCGCACTGATGAACTCCGAGGGACACCGGCGCAACATCCTCGACGACCGGGTCACCGAGATCGGGATCGGCGTCGTCGTCAAGGACGGCCGCGTCTGGGTGACGCAGAACTTCCGCCGGCCGTCGGCGACCGTGACCGTCTTCCCGCCCTCCACGGAGCGGTTCGGCGACGTGCGCAGCACCAGCGTGCACGCCGCCTCGATCGAGACGGTCGCGGTCCGCGGCATCACCGACAGCTGCGGCGAGGCCCGCTACTGCCCCAGCACGTCCGTCACCCGCGGAGCCTTCGCCGTCATGCTGGTGCGCGCACTCGGGTTGGACACGGGCCCCTCCGGAGAGAGCCGCTTCACCGACACCTCCGGCGAGGTGGCAGCCGCCGCCGAGGCGCTGGCCAGCGAAGGGCTGACCTCCGGCTGCTCCTCCGACCGGTTCTGTCCGACCGACCGTCTGAGCCGGGCGCAGCTGGCCACCTTCTTCGCCGGGGCGCTGCAGCTGTCGCCGCGCACGCCCTCGTTCACCGACGCGGGGACCACCCACGCCGGCTCGATCGGCGCGCTCGAGCACGCCGGCATCGTCAACGGCTGCACGAGCATCACCTACTGCCCGAGCAAGAAGGTCACCCGGGCCCAGACCGCGTCGATGTTCGCCAACAACCTCGGCTGAGCGCGCTCGACTGAGCGGTCGCGGCGTCAGCACGCCGGGCAGGCGGACCGACCGGCATGTCGAAGACCCCGTGCGTCACCCCGTGGTCGGCGTTTCAGCGGAGATGCTGGACGATCCCCTGCGCCGCAGCGCGGACCTCTGCGGCGATCGTGTCGGGGAGTAGGTCGATGCGTTCGGAGAGCTGGTCGGGGTCGACGAGGGCTGCTTCGATGAGCGCGTGCACGAACTCGCGGTCCGAACGCCGTCCGAACCCTCCGGTCACGGCCACGGTCAACTTCGAGGCGCAGAGGTCGTGGATCTCGGGGAAGAACAGCGTGACAGGATGTTCGTCGCCGGCGCCGTCGTTGATCCGCTCCGCATGCACCCGGCCCTCCCACCCGACGGGCAGGGCGACCTCTGACAAGGCGATGCCGTCGGCGTACACGCCGAAGCTCTGGTGATAGGGCGATCCCATGCCGAAGTGGGCCTCGATCTCGTGCGGCGTGTCGCCGGAAAGGTCGCCGACCACCGCAAGGTCAGCCTCCTCTGACACCGTCGTGATGTCTGGGAGGGATACACCGGGCAGAGCGCCGTGGACGGCTTGGCTGCCGAGCACGAGGATCTGCCGGTAGCCGGTCCTGTTCGCGGCGCGACGGGCCAGATCACGCAGCTCGTCACCGCGCATGAGCCCGCTCCAGCAGTGCCAGCCGCGTGCCCTCATCGATCAACCCCAGACGTGCGAAGGGGTTGTCCGCTTTCAGGCCGCGAGCCTCGGGGTCGCGACTGGTGAGCACAGCCACGACCGCGGACGGTCCGGCGTTCAGCAGCGACCGCCAGGCATCGACGTTGGTGCTGCGACGCATCCGGTCCAGCTCGCGGCGCGCCAGACCGAGCACCTCCGGGCCGCTGCGGACATGAGCCGCCAGCTCATCGCAGTACAGGTCCACCGAGCGGGTGTTGGCGTTCGAGATAGGCACGAGGAGCGGTTCCGCCCCCGCCGCACGTAGGAGCCGGAGCAGCACGTCCGAGCGAGGCTGCTTCGCTCCGTGCTCGTAAGCCGAGATCGTCGGCGCCGAGGTGTGGGCCCGCGCGGCGAGGTCCGCCTGTGTCAGCCCCGCCCGCCGTCGCGCGGAGCGGATGAGGTTCGCTGTGTCCATCACACGCTCCGAAGGAAGTTATCTATCCAGATAAGATACCAGCTGATCGGGCAGGCGCAACCGGCCAGCCGAGGAGTCAGCCCCGCACCTCGTGAGACCATCGCCCGCATGACCACGAGCCCTCCCTGGTGCGCATCACGCCGTCCTCATCCGCTCCCGCTCCCCTCCTCAGCCTGGGGTTGCCAGGGGGGCGACGGGCCATCGCATCGTGCGCGTTCACGACCGCAGAGGGTTGCGCCCGCAGCAACAACAGCGCACACTTGCTTCGTTCTACGAACAGACGGAACATCAGAGGTCCCGCACGAGCGCGGGATCTCCCGGCTAGGTACCCCCAGCCACCGGGACGCGACGATCCTCGGACCGCAGCACGGTCGCCAGGCGGCAGCGAGGCCTGGTCCGAGGGGAGCGAGTGGCGAGACCGACCCGGACCGGCAAGCGCCGGCCCAGAGGTCGGCGACCGTCCACCGGAGCTCCCGATGCGCACGTCGCCTGCGTCGCCCCTCGCCCCGCACCGTCGGGGCTTCGCCATCACAGCCGCGGTCGCGCTGCTGCTCGCTCTCGCGGCGGTGCCAGCGCTGGCTCAGGACGCGGACGACGGTGACGATCCAGACGCCGATGGCGTCTGCACCCCGGAACTGGTCACCCACACCCCGGATGGCAGCACGGGCGTCGAGGAGGCGGTCGCGATCACCTCGCAGGCCCTCGACCGTGACATCGACGGGTGGATCAGCGTCAGCTGGCAGGTCGCCGACGGCGCCCAGCTGACCGCCCTGACCGTCACGGACATCGACGGCACCGTCAGCACCTACACGGCCGACATCGACTCCGGCACCCTCTTCGACGTGGCCGGGCTGCGGTTCTGTGGCAGCTACGACGGCGAGGTCTCGGTGGAGCCGGAACCGCCGGTCGAAGACGATGATGGCGAGGGGACGGACGACGACGGAGGCTCCGGCGGCGCGGAGGACGACGGGGCGAAGGACGACGGGGATGCTGGCGACGACGGGGCCGACGACACCTCGAGCGGTGGGGCAACGGACGACTCGACCGGTGGATCCGGCGGCGGCGGCTCCGGGTCCACCGGTGGGTCGGGATCGTCCGGGACCGCCGACGACGGCGGCAGCGGCGGCGATGCCGGTGGGGACGGCGCGGAGGACGACGGGGACGCTGACGACGGCGCGGATCCCAGCAGCGACGGCGACGATCCTGAAGCCGTCACCGTGCCGACCCCGGAGGAGGAGCTCGACCTGGACGACGAGGCCACCGTCGAGTCCGCCGAGAGCGACGGGTTCGACTCCAGCGAGGACGCGACAGGTGACGACGGCGAGGAAGACACCGAGGTGCTCGGGGTGCAGTTGACCCGCGACGACCCCGAACCCGGCGGTGTCCCCGCGTGGCTGATCGTCGCCGGCATCGTGCTGCTCGGCCTCGTGGGCTACGGAGCGTTCCGGCTGCGGCACGCGATCCGCTGACCCGAGCGTTCACCGCCGGTTGTGGCCACTTCCCCGGGCCGCAACCGACGCAGCCGTCCGCCGGGACGTTCGATGGAAGGGATCGACGTTCCTGACGTCGGTTCTTTCCATCGAACCGCGCAGCCACGCCGGTTACGCCCAACCGCCACCCGGTTACCCGCCGCACCCGGCCCCCCAACTGCGCCCCGGCCCCCGCTGCGCCCCGGCCCCCCAACTGCGCCCCGGCCCCCGCTGCGCCCGGGCCCCAGCCGGACGTGGCATCCTGCCACCATCGCGCCACGGAGCAGCCGTCCGAACGCGACACCAAGCCGCCGTCCGGGAGATCACCGCGCTGAAGGGACTCGTACTGGCCGGTGGGAGTGGTCGCCGACTGCGGCCGATCACCTCGACGAGCGCCAAGCAGCTCGTGCCCGTGGCCAACCGCCCGATCCTCGCCTATGGGCTCGAGCAGCTGTGCGCCGCCGGCCTGACCGAGGTCGCCATCGTCGTCGGCGACACCGCCGCCGAGATCGAGGGCGTGGTCGGCGACGGCGCCGCATTCGGCCTCGAGGTGACCTACCTCCGCCAGGAGTCCCCGCGCGGCCTGGCCGACGCGCTGCTGCTCGCCGAAGGGTTCGTCGCCGGCGACGACGTGCTGATGTTCCTCGGTGACAACCTGCTCGAGGATGGCGTCGGGAACCTCGTCGCTGCTTTCGAGCGCGACCGCCCGGCCGCTCAGCTGCTGCTCACCCAGGTGGCGCACCCGGAGCGCTTCGGGGTCGCCGTGCTCGGCGACGACGGCCGCATCACCCGACTGGTCGAGAAGCCGAGCGAGCCGCCCTCCGACCTCGCGCTCGTCGGCGCCTACGTGTTCGGCCCGGAGGTCTTCGACGCCGCCCGAGAGATCACCCCGTCGTGGCGCGGCGAGCTGGAGATCACCGACGCCATCCAGGTCCTCATCGACCGCGGCGAGGACGTCCGCGCCTCCACCCTGTCCGGCTGGTGGCTGGACACCGGCAAGAAGGACGACCTCCTCGAAGCCAACCGCGCGGTGCTGTCCACGCTGTCCCGCCGCGTCGACGGCGAGGTGGATGCCGACTCGTTGGTGACCGGCGAGGTGGTGGTCGAGGCGGGCGCGAAGCTCATCCGCAGCACCGTGCGCGGACCGGCCATCATCGGGGCCGGCGCCGTGCTCGAGGACGCCTTCGTCGGCCCGTTCACCTCGATCGCCGCTGACTGCCGGCTGACCCGCTGCGAGGTCGAGCACTCCGTGCTCATGGAGGACTGCACGATCACCGACGTTCCCCGCGTCGAGGGGTCGCTGCTCGGCCGAGACGTCGAGGTGACCCGGACCAGCGCGCGACCCGCGGCCCACCGGCTGCTGCTCGGCGATCACTCCCGGGTCGAACTGCCGGGCGCGCCATGACCGA
>JBBDSW010000082.1:0-6955 GCA_040904745.1 Nitriliruptoraceae bacterium | reverse complement strand
GTCCCCGCTGCGGCCGGTTGGCCGACCCCCCACGGACCGGGTAGCGTCGCGAACTCCGATCAACGGGCTGTGGCGCAGTCAGGTAGCGCACTCGTCTGGGGGGCGAGGGGTCGCCGGTTCGAGTCCGGCCAGCCCGACCAGCGATGCTCCGGGTGCCACGGCACCCGGAGCATCGGCGTCCTGTGGCCCGACGCCGCTACCTTCTCCCGTCAGCGACGGTTCCGGACGGACCAGGCTCTCGAGGTGAGGATCGCTCGGATGCGGGTCTTCGATATCGGTGCGAAGGACGAGCCGAGCGAGGCGAGCGACCGCATCGTCACCATCCCGAACCTGCTGTCCCTCGCGCGCCTGCTGATCCTGCCGGTGATCTACCTCGACCTCGTCGGCGGTCGGCTGTTGCGGGCGTTCGTGCTGCTGGTCGTCTTCGGCGCGACCGACTGGCTCGACGGCTACCTGGCCCGGCGGCTGGACCAGGTGACCCGCATCGGGACGCTGCTCGACCCGATCAGCGACCGGGCCCTGTTCCTCGTGGTCGGGATCGCGTTCGTCGTCGCCGATCTCCTGCCGCTGTGGGCGCTGCTGGTCCTCCTGGTCCGTGATGTGGCCGTGATGGCCGTCGGTGCGGTCCTGCTGGCGGGCGGGGGGCAGCCGCCGGCGGTGACCCGCATCGGCAAGGCCGCCACCTTCGGGCTCATGTGGGCGTTCCCGACCCTGCTCATGGCCGCGATCGTCGGGGACGGTGCCGCCGACCCACAGCCGGTGCTCCACGTCCTCGGCTGGACGTTCTACGCCGTCAACACCGTGCTGTACTACGTCTCGGCCGGTCAGTACGCCGGGGACGTCTGGCGACGACGCTCGCGCTAGGGTCGTGAGGTGCGGCGCGACAGGCGTCGAGCGACTGCCCGCGAGCGAGTGGAGAGGGACGGCTGTGGCCGAGGACATCCCTGCAGAACTGCGATACACCGAGGAACACGAGTGGGTCCGCGATGATGGGGACCTCATCACGATCGGCATCACCGCCTTCGCCCAGGATCAGCTCGGCGACGTCGTCTACGTGGACCTCCCCGCTCCCGGCTCCATGCTCGAAGGCGGGCAGGTTCTCGGTGAGGTCGAGTCCACGAAGTCGGTGTCGGATCTCTTCTCGCCGGTCTCGGGCGAGGTCGCCGAGCGCAACGACGAACTCGATGAGCATCCGGAGCAGGTCAACAACGACCCCTACGGGGCCGGGTGGCTCCTCACCGTCCGCCCGCGGGACCGTGCCGATCTGGACCAGTTGCTCGACGCCGACGGCTACGCCAAGGTGGTCTCGGGCTGACCGACCCTGCGGCGGATGGCGTTGCTCGTCTACCCTCACGGAGCCGACGCACGTGCGTCCGTCGGCTATCACCTCGACGTCCACGGGAGGTCGAGCCTCGAGCGTCGTGACCGGGCCCGGTGCCCGGCCACAGGGGAGGAGGCCGGATGTTCTGTAGCCAGTGTGGCGAGCAGGTTCCCGAGGGCGCGAACTTCTGCCCGTCCTGCGGCGCGCCGGTAGCCGAATCGACCGTTGCGGAGGGCTCGGACACCACGACCTCCTCGCTCGAGGTCGGGGCGTTCGATCCGGAGCACGACGTCGACGATCTCCCGCAACTCGAGCCCGGGACCGGCATGCTGGTCGTGGTCCGTGGACCCAACGCTGGGTCGCGTTTCCTGCTGGACCGCGAACGCACCAGCATCGGCCGGCATCCGGAGTCCGACATCTTCCTCGATGACGTGACGGTGTCACGTCGCCATGCGATCGTGAGCCGCGAAGAGAAGCAGATGGTCGTCGAGGACAACGGCAGCCTCAACGGGACCTACGTCAACGGCGACCGGGTGGACCGCCGCGAGCTCGCCACGGGGGATGAGCTGCAGATCGGCCGCTTCAAGGTCCTGTTCGTCGGGGACCCGGGGCTCACGCTCGGGGACCTGTCGTGACCAGTCACACCATCGGGGAGGTGCTCAACCAGCTCCGGGACGAGTTCGAGGACGTCACGATCTCGAAGATCCGCTTCCTGGAGTCGGAGGGGCTGATCTACCCGGACCGCACCGAGTCCGGCTATCGCAAGTTCACGCCCGCGGACGTCGACCGTCTGCGTTACGTGCTGCGCGCTCAGCGTGACCGGTACCTGCCGCTGAAGGTGATCCGCTCGGAGCTCGACCGGATCGACGCCGGTCTGCCCGTCGAGGATCCAGCCGACGCCGCGGCCACGCCGCCCGCCCAGCGTGACGGGGTGGCGTCTCCGAGCGATCAGCACGCACCGTCGACCGGTGAGCGGATGGTCGTCGCGCCCTCGCCGCTCGACCCGGCCCCGACCGACGTCCACCTCGACGCGGCCGAGCTGACGGAGGCCGCCGGGCTCGGCGACGCCGATCTCGAATCGCTGGTCGACCACGGGTTGCTCGGGACCGCTCCGTACGACGGCGAGGACCTCCAGGTGGCGAAGCTGGCGGCGGAGCTGTTGGGCGGCGGGCTCGAGGTCCGTCACCTGCGCATGTACCGCCAGTTCGCGGAACGGGAGCTGGCCCTCGCGGAGCAGCTGGTGGCCCCGCTGCTGCGTCAGCGCAACCCCGACAGCCGGCGCGCGGCGGGCGAGCAGGCGGATCTGCTCGTGCGGGCCGGGGCATCGCTGCACCGCACCCTGCTCGTGCAGCGCCTGCGGGCGATGCTGCGGACGCGATGAGCAGCCGCCGCATGAGGGGACCGGACGGCCGCCGGGGCCTGGCTGCCTCCCTGGCCGCGGCCGTGGCGCTCTCGGCGCCGGCGCTCGTTCCCGCGACCTCGGCCGCTGCGCTCGAGGCCCCGCCGGAGCCCACCGTCGCAGCCGCACCGGACGCCTGGCCGGAGCCCGCGGGGCTCGGGTCCACGGCCTACGTGCTGGTGGACGCCGACAGCGGACAGGTCCTGGCCGAGCGGGCTGCCGATGAGCGCCGACCGGTCGCCTCGACCATCAAGGTGCTCACCGCACTGACCGCCGTCGAGCGGGTCGCCATGGACGAGGAGGTGACCGTCGGCGAGGAGGTCACCGGTGTCCCCGGCTCCGGCGTGGGCCTGAGCCCCGGTGACACCTGGACGGTGGCCGATCTGGTCAACGCCCTGATCGTCCGGTCCGGGAACGAGGCGGCCGAGGCGTTGGCGGTACACGTTGCCGGCAGCCGGGAGGCGTTCCTGGAACTGATGGAGGAGGATGCGGCCACGCTCGGGATCGAGGGACTCGAGCTCGTCAGCGTGTCCGGCCTCGATGACGCGAACCTCCTCTCCGCCCGTGATCTGGCCGTGCTGGCCCGGGCCGGGCTCGCCCACGACGAGCTGCGGCCGGTCCTCGGTCGTGACATCGTCAGCCTCCCCGGCGAAGGGGCGCTGCTGACGCGTAACGAGCTGATCGAGCGCTACGCCGGTGCGACCGGGGTGAAGACGGGGTTCACCGAGGCCGCGGGGAACTCGCTGATCGGCAGCGCCGAGCGCGAGGGGCGGGAGTTGGTCGCGGTCGTCCTGGACGCGGGGGAGGACCCCGCGCGCTTCGAGGAGGCCGAGCTCCTGCTCGACCACGGGTTCGAGCGTTTCGAGGTCCGCAGGCTCTCGGCGAAGCTCGACTTCCGCCTGGCCGGCGGGAGCACCGCCGTCCTCGTCGACGAGGTCGAGATCGTCATCCCGGAGGGCAGCAGCTCCGCGCTCCAGCTGCCGATCGGCGCCCGGCCCCCGGAGGACGATGTGCGCGTGCCGGTGCTCGTCGACGGTGAGCAGCTCGGGGAACTGCCCGGTGTCGTGGACGACCGCGCCGAGCCGTCCCCCGATGCGGGCGCCGAGGCCACGCTCGGGCGGGCGGCGGTCGACGGGGTCTATGCGGCTCTGCGTGCCCGGGCTGCCGAGGAGTCGTTCGGTAGCTAGCCTCGGGGAGCCCAACCGGAGCGCAGGCGCGCACCCAGGAGCGACGACGTGATCGAGATGGAGCTGGTCGGCGTCCGCGTCGAGCTCCCTGCCAACCAGCCGATCGTGCTGCTCAAGGAGCGGGACGGTACGCGCTACCTGCCGATCTGGATCGGGGCGGTGGAGGCGACGGCGATCGCGTTCGCGCTGCAGGGCGTGGACACGCCCCGCCCGCTGACCCACGATCTGTTCGTGGACGTGCTCCAGGAACTCGAGGTCGAACTGGTCGCCGTCCACGTCACGCACCTGCAGGACGGCACGTTCTACGCCGAGCTCAAGCTGGTCCAGGGCGGGCAGCCGCACACGGTCTCCGCGCGGCCTTCGGACGCCATCGCGCTCGCTTCCCGTCTCGGTGAGATCCCGATCCTCTCCGCCGAGAAGGTGCTCGAGGAAGCCGGCCTCGAGATCGAGGACGACGAGGACGGGGGATCATCCTCCAGCGGCGGTGGCGATGACGAGGAGGAGGTCCGGCAGTTCCGGGCCTTCCTCGACGAGGTCACCCCGGAGGACTTCAAGGAGCAGTAGCCGGCCCGCCGGTGCGATCCGCCCGCTCGTCAGGGTCGGTCGTCCGTTCGTGCGCGGCGTGGGCTCGCTGTCCTGGTCGTTCCTGCGTCCGGGCCCTCGCTCGTGCTCCCAGCATGGGCGGTCCGCGCGCATCCCGAGCGGCTCACGGAGCGTATCCGCGCGTTCGGTGAACCGGACGCGACCGGGCCCCGACGGTCACGCAGGGTGATCAACGTGCTTGCTGAGGAGCTGTTCTGCGTCTTCCCATGCCATCTCGCACCGGGGATGGCGGCACAGGTAGGCGATCGATCTCACGCTCTACCTTAGGTTGATATAGGACAGGACCCTCGATCCGCCGTTGACGCTCCAGCTGACATGGGCGTAGGTTCAGGCGAGGAGTTCCACCCGTGTGCTTCCCCTCGGGGTCCAGGTGGAGCTTGCCGGCACGGATCGCTCCACCGCTGGAGCCAGGTGCTGGGTGGAGGTAGATGCGCTTCCCCGCTCCACCCGCCCCACCGACCGGCGCACCGAAGAGGCAGACCACCGCTCAGGAGCGAGACCATGGCCCACTCCCCGTACGACCCGGGACAGCTCCGGCTCGACGTCGGCGACGAGCAGGAGGGCTTCCGGGGCCCGACGGTCTGCAAGATCGTGGGCATCAGCTACCGGCAGCTCGACTACTGGGACCGCACCGAGCTGGTGGAGCCGACCTTCCGCAAGGCGGAGGGCTCGGGCACCCAGCGCCTGTACTCCTTCGACGACATCATCCGCCTGAAGGTCGTCAAGCGGCTGTTGGACACGGGGGTGTCCCTCCAGAAGGTCCGGTTGGCGGTCGAGCAGCTGCGCAGCAGTGGCAGCTCGCTGGCGGAGACGACGCTGATCTCCGACGGCACGACGGTCTACGCGCTCGATGACGACGCGCAACTGCTCGACCTGCTGCGTCGGGGGCAGGGGGTCTTCGCCCTCGCGCTCGACCCGGTCGTCGAGGAGCTCCGCGGCGAGGTCACCGCGTTCCCCAGCGAGCGGGTCCAGGCCAAGGACCGGGTGGCACCACCGACCGGGAGCGGGGACACCGCGCTCTCGAGCTGACCGGGTCCGGCAGCTAAGGTCCCTTGGGTCGTCCTGCGGAGGTCCTATCGACGTCGCTCACGGAACCCGAGGCAGGGGGACGGTGTAACAGGTCGCATGCCCCTCGACCGCCACCGTGCCGTCGTCCCGTGTCACCCGGACGTCGAGCTCCGTGATGGGCTTGTCCTCGCGGACCGAAGTGACCTCGACCGTGCCCGTGATGGTGTCGCCTGGACGGACCGGAGCGAGGAATCGCAGATCGAGTTGGAGGAACACGCTGCCGGGCCCAGGCAGGTCCTCGGCCACGACCGCGTTGAGGATCGCGGTCGTGACGCCACCCTGGACGACGATGCCTCCGAAGCGGGTCTGGGCCGCAAGCTGCTCGTCGTAGTGGATCGGGTTGCGATCACCCGACAGCTCGGTGAACCGCTCGATGTCCCGGCTCGTCACCATGCGCGAGCGCGTCGCCGTGTCCCCCGGCTGCACCGTCGGCTTCGCTGCACCCACGTTCCACCCCGCGCGCTGCCGATGAGCCTACGTCTCGCGGACCGTGCGCGCGCCGGTGCCGTGACGCCATCGACCAGCGTCACGGCCCCTACATCCAGTGGACCCGCACCGAGGACGCCAAGACCGTCACCCGCCAGCTCACCCGCGACCAGCTCGACCGCTACCAGCCCTGGTTCGACAACAACCGCCAGCTACGCGACCTCACCGAACAGCTCCACACCGTCTCCATCGACGCGATCATCACCACCGAAGGGTGGGGGGCCGAAAGCTGACCGAGAAGTGCGGAACGCGAGATACCAAGGCGATCGAGCGTGGATTCTTCAACCAACTGAAGATCACACCTGGCGAGGTCGATCTTCGATCGCCGCCGCCACCGACTGGAGGACACGGGCGTGTTGGTGCGCTCTGGGTCCCGCGCAGGTTGCCTTCACGGAGTGGGTACGTACAGTATGTACATAACGTACATCCGGAGGGGCGGTCGAAGGAGTGATGGTGGACGCAGCCAAGGATCCGACCGCGACCGCGGTGCGCGGTTCGTGGGCAGCGTCGTTGAACGCGGCCGCGGACCGTCGCCCCGTCGTGTTCCACCGTGGCGACCAGAACTTCGCCCTGCTTCCTGCCCCGCTGCTGCGTGACGTGCTGCGTCGCGCGGTGCCGGCTCCCGAGATCATCGCGGAGGACGACGGCTGGACGGTGCTGCTCCCCGGACACCCGGTCGCGGCAGACGGGATGACCCTGGACGAGGCGCTGCGCGACTTCGTAGCCGCGCTGCGCGACTACGCCGACGCCTGGGACGACCGACTGCACCGGGCGCCGAACCACCAGCATGCTGCAGCCCTGGTCCAACACGTCTCCGTCTCGGACGATGATGAGCTCTTAGAAGCTGGTAACACATAACGTTGCGATAAGGTCTGGACGGTTAGCCTGGCT
>JBBDSW010000081.1:0-6991 GCA_040904745.1 Nitriliruptoraceae bacterium | reverse complement strand
GTCGGGGTGAGCGAGGGAACCTATGGTGACCCTCGCAACAGGTCAGGTCGGCGTCGGGGCAGACCTGTGAACCGATGCACCTCCTGCGGAAGCGTGGTCGGCTCCTGTGGGTTGCCTGGACGACACCGACGTAGCCGGTCCGTCGCACGGGACGCCAGGAGCCACACGCAGATGGACGGGACACGGACACGGCCGGTCGGCATCGACGACGTCGGCACCGTGGCACTCGAAGAGCTGCCGTGCGCCTGTTTCCTGGTGACCCGTGACGGCCTGATCCGGACCGCGAACGCCCGCGCCGGTCGGTTCCTGTCCTGTGATCTGGATGCGCTGGTCGGGCGTCGTGTGGTCGACCTCTACGCCGACCGACCGGAGGGCCGCCAACGAGCCGTGGCGCTCCACGAGCGGTTCCTCTCGGGACTCCCGATCGACGGTGAGGTGCTCGCCTTCGCAACCACCGACGGCCGGACGGTGTGGGGACAGTTGTGGGTCCAGCCGGTCGTCGACGGGGTCGGCCGGACCGTCGAGAGCCGGAGCCTCGTCTTCGACGTGACCGCACAGCAGCAGGCGGAGCTCGAGCGTCAACGCAGTGAACGACGCTTCCTCGCCGCCTTCGTCGACGCACCGACAGGGACCGCCATCCTCGCCGAGGACGGCCGTATCCTCGCCGCGAACGCCGCCTTGGCCGACCTCCTCGGAAACGATGAGGAGTCGCTCGAGGGACGATCCCTCGAGGTGATCCTCGCCGCAGACACGGGGGCAGATGCCCGGGCAACCCTCCCGGCCCCAGACGCCGCCACCAGTGGGGAGTACCCCCTGCCGGATCCATGGGGGGAGACGAGGTGGGTGCGCGTGACGATCGCCCGGATCGGCAACGACACCGAGGACGAGGCACAGCTCATCGCCCACATCGAGGACGTCACGGCGGCACGACACGGTCGGGAACAACTGCAGCGTGCGGCGGCCCGAGACCCACTGACCGGCGTGCTGAACCGCCGCGGGTTCCTGGAGCGCGGCGCGGAGATCCTCGCAGCCGCAGATCGGCATGAGCGATCGGTCGCCGTGCTGTTCCTGGATGTGGATGGTCTGAAGGAGGTGAACGACCGGTCCGGCCACGCCGCCGGTGATCGACTGCTGTGCGACGTGGCCGAGGCGCTGCAGCAGCGCTTCCGCACCGACGATCAGGTCGCCCGGTGGGGCGGCGACGAGTTCTGTGTCCTCCTCAGCGATGTCGACGAACCCGCGATCGAGAAGATCGTGGCCGAACTCCGTGGCAACGGGGCGGGTGCGAGTCCCCTCGCCCGGGTCAGTATCGGCCACGCGGTTCGGTCCCCGGGTAGGCCCCGCGAGCTGGGCGAGTTGGTCGATGAAGCCGACCACGCCATGTACGCGCACCGCGGTCTCGCGTAGCGCTGCGGTCCACGCGGAGCGGGTACCGCGAGAGATCAGCGCGCCGGAGTCACCTGCTGTCGCGCCGCGTTGGACAAGCCGCGCTCGAGCCAGTTCGCGACGAGCTCCGGTGGTCCGGGCTCCGTGAGGTAATAGCCCTGGCCGAGGTCGAAACCGAGGTCGGTCACATCGTCGAGCTGCGCCTGGGTCTCGATGCCTTCGGCGAGGACCTGGATGTCCATCTCCCTGGCGAGTCGGGACACCGCCGTCAGGATGGCCTGCCCACGTACGCCCTCCACGCGGCCGTTGACGAACGATCCATCCAGCTTCAGGAGGTCCAGAGGCATCGCCCGGAGCCGGGACAGGGACGAGTAGCCCGTTCCGAAGTCGTCGAGGGCGATCCGACAGCCGCGGCCGCGCAGTTGCGCGAGGAGACCGGTCACCTCCACATCGTTCGCGGCGAGGACGGCCGTCTCGGTGATCTCGAAGCCGAGGCGGTGCGGGTCCGCACCGGTCTCACGTAGGCAGCGGTCGACGACGGCGAGGAGCCGCTCGTGCAACTGGAGCGCCGACAGGTTGACGTAGACGACGAACGGGCGGTCGGCATCGACGTCGGCTTGCCAGCTGGCGAGCCGCTCGCACGCCTCCCGGATGACCCAGTCGCCGATCCGCTCGATGGCGCCGTTGCGCTCCGCCAACGGGATGAACTCGTCAGGTCCGATCCGACCGAGCTCGGGATGGGTCCAACGCAGCAGTGCCTCGACCGCAACGAGTGCATGCTCTGGGTCTCGCAAGGGGACGAACGGCTGGAAGTTGAGGTGGAACTCCCCGCGGACCACGGCGCCACGCAGCTGGCTCTCGACCTCGTTGCGGCGCGCGACCTGCTCGCGCAGGTACTCGTCGAACACCTGGTAGTTGTTGCCGCCGCCGCTCTTCACGTGGTACATCGCGGCGTCCGCATGTCGCAGCAACATGTCCACGTTCAGATGCCCGTCCCGGGTCGCAGCCATGCCGACGCTGGCCGAGAGTCCCAGGTCGCCGACGCCCTCCAGTGGGCGGCTGATCTCATCGAGGAGCCGGCGTGCGACCTGCTCAGCCAGCACATGGTCGGTGTCCTCGAGGATGACCACGAACTCGTCTCCAGCGAGCCGCGACAAGGTGTCCGCCGTGCGGGTGCAGGCTTGCAGACGTTCAGCGATCTGCTGCAGGACCCGGTCCCCCGTTGCGTGCCCGAAGGTGTCGTTGACCGTCTTGAAGCCATCCAGGCCCACGAACAGCAGAGCGACGCAGCCCTCGCTGCGCTCCAACCGTTCGAGCGCGTGACCGAGCCTCTCCTCCAGCGCCGTCCGGTTCGGGAGGCCGGTCAGCTCATCGGTCCGCGATCGTTCGTGCAGCCGGCGCCCGGCCCGGCGCGCGATCGGCAGCGAGAGAGCCCAGAGCAACAGGATGCCCCCGAACAGGCCGGCATCCAGGGTGCGACTGAACACCCGCGAGGCCGCCAACGTCGGCGACCAGTCCTGGTGGATCTCCGCGACCAACGGCCCGTCGAGTTCGAACGGCACGAAGGTCCGCAGGGTGGACTCCACCGGAGGTTCACCCTCGTGGTAGGGCGCCACGCCATCGACGCTGAGCGTCCCACCGGCGGCCTGCGCGATCGATGACGCGTAACCCGCAGGGCGCACATCCAGGAACGCAGCCTCGTCCGAGATCAGGGCGCGACCATCCTGGTCCCAGACCACGACGTGGTAGACGGCATCGTCCAACTCGATGACGTAGCTGCGCAGTTGCTCCGCGACCGCCAGCCGTTCCGCACGCGACGTATCAGCGGTCAGCGCAGCGTCGGACAGGATGGGTGCGAGCACCGCTTCGGTCACGAACACGGCGTGGAACTCCGCGTGCGAGTGGAACTGCTGCTCCACCAGTCGCACGACCAGGAGATGCAACACCAACCCGACGAGGAGGAAGGCGACCGCCGAACGGACAGCGAAGTGCCGGACCAACGACCAACGGTGGAACCTGCGACGCATCGAGATCGACCTCACCGGCGGCCCAACCGGCCCGAGCCATGGGCACGCGACGTCATCTCTGCCTCCTGATCACCGGTCCGGTTCGTGCGCCGCGAGCCCGTACCCCTCCATCGGCACCGCAGTTGCCGCCTGTAGGTAGAAGAGCCACCGTCTACCGGTCCCGCACGAACAACCGACGCGCACGCAACAGCAGGCCGGTGGCCCAGCGGTAGCGGGCCAGCCCTGCCTGCAACTCCTCGAGCGATGCACGGGAGAGGCCCTCGTTCCACGTCGGGTAGGCGTGGGTGGTGCGGACGATGGTCGAGAGCTTCGCGCCAGCGGCCATCCAGGCCACCACCTCGCCGATCGCCTCTCCCGCTCTGGGGCCGACCACGGTGGCTCCGACGATCCGGCCCTTCGGATCTCCGACCAGCGTGGTCGAGCCCGCGGTGTCGGCGCTGACCACGGCGCGATCGAGGTCCGCGTGCGGCGCGGTGCGGACCCGTGCCCGCTCGCCGAAGCGCTCGCGTGCCTCCGCCACAGTGAGCCCGACGCGGGCGACCTCGGGTGCGGTGAACGTGACCCACGGGATCCGCTCATGGTCGACCGAGCGCCGCAGCCCGAACAGTGCGTTCTGCACGACGGTCGCGCCGTGTGCCGACGCGGTGTGGGTGAACGGGAGCAACATCGTGACGTCACCCCCGGCGTAGATCCGCGGGTTGGCCGTCCGCAGGTGGGTGTCGACCTCGACAGCTCCCCGCTCGGTGACGCGGACGCCGGCCTCCTCGAGACCGAGATCGGCGACGTTGGGGCGGCGGCCGAGTGCGACGAGCACCTCGTCGAACGGCAGCCGTTCCTCAGCACCGTCATGTTCGACGACCAGACGCGCGGTGTCGGCCTCGTGCTCGACCCGAACGGCCGTCGTCCGAACGCGTACGTCGACCCCGTCCGCGGTCAGGGCGGCCGCCACCTGCTCGCGGGCCGACGGTTCCTCGCGGGGCAGGAGACCGTCTGCCATCTCGACGATGGTCACCTCGGAGCCGAGGCGGGCGAACGCCTGACCCAGCTCAGCACCGATCGGTCCGCCCCCGAGGACCACCAACCGCCGCGGCAGGTCCGTGATGTCCCAGAGCGTGTCGGAGGTGAGGGGCTGGATCTCCCGCAGGCCCGGGATCGGGGGCACGAGTGGTGCCGCGCCCGTAGCGATCATGGCGTGACGGAACCGGACGGTCCGCCCGTCGACCTCGAGCCGGTCCGTTGCGACGAACCGTCCCGTCGCGTGCAGGACCTCGACACCTTCGCTGCGAAGTCGCTCCGGCGAGTCCGTCGGCTCGATCGTGGAGATGGCCTGCTTGACGTGCGCCATGACGGCTGCGAAGTCGACCGTCACCTCGGAGGCATGCACACCCAAGGCTTCGGCGGTGCGCATCGCGTGCGCTCGTTCGGCCGCCGTGAGCAGAGCCTTCGACGGGACGCATCCGGTCCACAGGCAATCCCCACCGGTACGGTCGCGCTCGACGAGGAGGGTCCTGGCGCCCTGTCGCGCGGCGCCCAGCGCCGCGGTGAGGCCGGCGGTGCCGCCGCCCAGCACGACGAGGTCGTAGTCGCTCACGGAAAGGTCCTTGTCTCGGGGGGCGGCGGCAGACACTGGTGGGATGATGAGCCCATGGCAACGCGCCTTCGGCAACACCGGTGGAGCGGTCACGCTTCCATCATGAACCCTCGACGGCCGGTGGAAGGGGGACGTCCCCGACGGGGTTGTCCCCCCAGCTGAACCGACCGCGACCCCGGAGGCCGCCCCTGCACCCGCCCACCCCTACCCGGGTCCTCCTCGTCGGTGCCGGGCACGCTCATCTCCACCTCGTCGACCGGGCAGCGAAGCTCCACAGGGCCGGCATCGACCTCACGCTGGTGGCACCTCGCCACTTCTCCTACAGCGGCATGGCCACCGCGGTCGCCGCAGGAACGACTCCCCCGGAGGCCGCCAGGATCGATGTGGCCGCACTCGCCACACGCCGCGGGATCCACCACCTCGAGGACACCGTCGTCGCATGTGACCCGGAGCGTCACGACGTGCTACTCGCGGGCGGGGAACGCCTGCGCTACGACGTCGTGTCCTTCAACATCGGCAGCGTCGCCTCGCTCGGTGCGCTGGACGTCGGCGCCGGTGTCGCCACGGTGAAGCCCTTCGCCGAGCTGTTCGCCCTCCCCTGGTGGTTGGCCACGGACGAGGACCAGCGCCGACGGGTGACCATCATCGGGGGCGGTCCGAGCGGACTGGAGCTGGCAGGACAGCTCTCCGCACGGTTCGGTGACCGGGTGACGGTGACGCTGTTCGAACGCGGCTCCACGGCCGGGGCCAGCCTGCCCGACGGTGCCCGCAGGCGGGTGCTGGACATCCTGGGCGAGCGTGGCGTCACGGTGCGCGCCGAGGCGGCGGTGGAGACGGTCACCCGGGACCACCTGGTGGTCGCCGGCCGGCGGGAGGAGCATGACCTCGCGATCCTGGCGACCGGGCTCGTACCGGCACCACTGGCGACGACACCAGGGCTCGGCGATGCAGACGGGATCCCCGTCCGCGCCACGCTGCAACACCTCGGGCATGACGACGTGTACGCCGCGGGCGACTGTGCCCGCTTCACGCCTCGGGCGCTGCCCAAGCTGGGTGTCCACGGGGTGCGGCAGGGGCCGGTGCTGGAACGGAGCCTGCTCGCCAGGCGACGCGGTCGACCGCTCCCCACCTACCGGCCCCAGCGACGTGCGCTGCAGATCCTCGACCTCGGCGGTGACACGGCGCTGGCCGTCCGCGGACGCTGGTGGGCGGAGGGCCCATGGATGCGCCGTCTGAAGGCGACGATCGACCATCGCTGGCTGGCCACCTACCAGGGGCTCTCACCGAGCACGGAGCCCGGGTCACCATGAACGCCCGGCTCCGGACCCCGTATCCGCGTCCGCTCAGCCTTCGCCTTCCCGCAGGTCGAAGACCTGGTTGACCGCCGCGAGGGCGTAGGCGACCAGGGCGGTGGTCACCAGTTCGACGAGTTGTCCGTCGTCGTAGCCGTGCTCCTGGAGCCGGCGGACGTCCGCGTCCGTGATGGCTCGGGGATCGATCGCGGCCGTCGCGGCGAACTCGACCGCGTCGTGTACGGCGGGATCCAGTTCGTGGCCGCGCCGCTCGAAGTCACGGACGATGTCGACCGCGTCGCTCGCGGCGCCCTCGAAGGTGGCAGCGCCGGCGTGGTAGGGCCCGCACGCGGGGGTCTCGTCCCCTTCGATGCGCTCGGAGACCAACAGGGAGATCAGCTCCTTCACCCCACGGTCGACGGTGCCCTGCTTGGCTGCGTGATGTTCGGTGAGGAACAGGTGGGTGAACACGTCGGGGCGAAGGGCGATGGTGCGGAGCGTGACCGCGCCGTAGATGGCTTCACCGGGGACACCCGGCAGCGCCTCCAGGCCGCCCCGGATGAGGTCGAAGTGCTGCCGGAGCTCCTCGGGCCCGGACGACTCGATGTCGCGCAGAACCTCGGGCTCGGCAGGCGTGATACGGAACGTGGTCGTGGCTGTCACCGGGATCTCCTCGTCTGGGATGGGTGCGGCAG
>JBBDSW010000080.1:0-39136 GCA_040904745.1 Nitriliruptoraceae bacterium | reverse complement strand
CGATGTTGTCCTTGGGGACGTCGGCGTCCTTGGCCTTCTGCACGGCGAGCGCCAGTGGCGCGCTCGTCTCCGGGTCGGCGGTGTTGGACTCGCGGGCCGCGGACTCGATGGCGCGGATGAGCTTCGCGAACTGCTTGCCACGCTTCTTGTCCTGTGACGCCTTGCGGTGCTTGATGTTGGCCCACTTGCTGTGCCCAGACACGACGCGCTCCTCGACGGTGCGGAAGCGGGAGGGTAGCTGCGACCCCCAACCGCCCGATCTGGGCCGGCGGCCGGGGCTGCCCGGCCCCCTCAGGGCTGGAGCGCGGCGAACCCTCGCTCGATCACCGCGAGGAGGTCCGCCCGTGCCACCTCGTCGTCGAGGAAGGCCGCGCGTGCCGCTGCGTCGGTGACCGCGCGCACGTCCTCGAGGTCCCACCCGAAGGCGCTGGCGGTCGCCCACAGCTCCTGAGCCGTGCTCACCCCGCTCATCAGCCGGTTGTCGGTGGAGATGGTCACGCGGAGACCGGCATCGCGCAAGCGCTGGACGGGGTGTTCGGCCAGCGCACCGACCACACCGGTGTGCACGTTGGATGTGGGGCAGACCTCGAGGGCGATCTCACGGGCCAGCACCTGGCGTGCGACGGGTCCTGGTGAGCCGTCGGGGGCGAGATCGTCGACGACCCGTACGCCGTGCCCCAGCCGCTCGGCGCCCTGCGCCACGGCATCGGCCACCGAGTCCACCCCGGCTGCCTCCCCCGCATGCAGGGTCACGTGCAGACCTCCGGCGCGGGCGGCGGCGATCGCCTCGGCGTGCCGCGACGCGGGGAAGCCGCTCTCCGGCCCGGCCAGATCGATGCCCACGACGGGGACATGCCGCTCCCGCGCCCGGAGCGCCGCCGCAACCACCTCCTCGCCCCGATCCTCCTGGCGCATCACGCACGCGAGCAGGCGCATCTGGATCGTCGCCGGCGCGGCCGCGAACCCGGCCCCGAGGGCGTCGAAGATCGCGTCGAGGGTCAACCCACCGGTGGTCGACAGCTCGGGGGCATAGCGGACCTCGGCGTAGACGACCCCGTCGGCATCCAGGTCCTCGGCGCACTCACGTGCCACACGGGCGATCGCCTCCTCGGTCTGGAGGACGGCGACGGTGTGGGCGAAGGCCTCGAGGTAGCGCTCGAGATCGGCATCACGACCCCCCTGGTGGAACCACGCCGCGAGCTCGGTGGGGTCGTCCGTCGGCAGGCGGTGCCCCGCTCGCGCCGCGAGCTCGATGACCGTCGCGGGGCGCAGCCCACCATCGAGGTGGTCGTGGAGGAGCACCTTGGGTGCGCGGCGGAGGAGGTCTTGATCGAGGTCCACGGGCATCATCCGTAGCAGGGGACGCGGGCGCGACGACGCTACCCCTCGCGATGCCCTGCGGCCGCACGATCGTCCGGACGGGCCCCGCGCGCGCCACGTACGACCTCGACGAACGCCGCGTGGAGGCGGTCGTCACCGGTGACCTCCGGATGGAACGCGGTGGCCAGCAGGGCGCCCTGCCGCACCACCACGGGGTGTCCGTCGACCTCGGCGAGCACCTCGACGTCGCCGGCGAGGACCTCCTCGACCCGTGGGGCCCGGATGAACGAGACATCGACCGGCCCGCCGTCGATCCCCGCCACCTCGACGGCCACGTCGAACGAGTCGACCTGCCGTCCGAAGGCGTTGCGCCGGGTGCGGACATGCAGGCCCCCGATCAGCGGCTGCGTCTCGTCCTGGTCGAGCTCATCGGACAGCAGGATCATCCCGGCGCAGGTGCCGAAGACCGGGAGCCCGGCGTCGATGCGGGCCCGGATCGGGGCCTGGAGCCCGAACCGGGACAGGA
Organism: Nitriliruptoraceae bacterium; assembly: GCA_040904745.1. Taxonomy (GTDB): domain Bacteria; phylum Actinomycetota; class Nitriliruptoria; order Nitriliruptorales; family Nitriliruptoraceae; genus T1Sed10-7. Next base: position 37,290 of record JBBDSW010000080.1, on the reverse strand, counting down.
GCTTCCCGATGGTGGTCGACTCACCCCCGGGAAGCACCAGACCGTCGACAGCAGCGACGTGTTCGAGGCTGCGGACGGCCACCGCCCGCGCCCCGCAGCGACCCAGCGCACGGAGATGCTCCAGGACATCGCCCTGGAGGGCGAGCACGCCGATCGTCGGGGCCTCGGGGTCCACGCTCGGCAGCTCGGGCCGGCCGGCCAGGCGTTCCCCCGGGAGCCAGCGATCCGGAACGAAGGTGGTACTCACCAGCCGCGGTCGGCGTACTTCTGGTCCGCGGGGAGAGTGGCCAGGTCGATGCCGACCATCGCCTTGCCGAGCCCGCGGGACACCTTGGCGATGACCGACGGGTCCTCGAAGTGCGTCGTCGCCTCCACGATGGCACGCGCCCGCTGCTCGGGGTTGGATGCCTTGAAGATGCCGGAACCGACGAACACGCCGTCCGCCCCGAGCTGCATCATCATCGCCGCGTCCGCGGGGGTCGCGATCCCGCCGGCCGTGAACAGCACGACGGGGAGGCGGCCGCTCTCCGCGCACTCCCGGACGAGCTCCACCGGGGCCTGGTGCGCCTTCGCCGCGGCGTAGAGCTCCGCTGCATCCATGGTCGCGAGTCGGCGGATCTCCCCCGCGATGGCCCGCATGTGTCGGGTCGCTTCCACGACGTTGCCGGTGCCGGCCTCGCCCTTGGAACGGATCATCGCCGCACCCTCGGACAGCCGCCGCAGCGCCTCGCCCAGGTTGGTGGCTCCACACACGAACGGGACGTCGAACCGCCACTTGTCGATGTGGTGGGCCTCATCGGCGGGGGTGAGGACCTCCGACTCATCGATGTAGTCCACCCCGAGCGACTGGATCACCTGCGCCTCGACCATGTGCCCGATGCGCACCTTCGCCATGACCGGGATGGACACGGCATCGATGATCCCGTCGACCATGTCCGGATCCGACATCCGCGCGATGCCGCCGTCCTTACGGATGTCGGCCGGCACCCGCTCCAGCGCCATCACGGCGACCGCGCCCGCCTCCTCGGCGATGCGCGCCTGCTCCGGGGTGACGACGTCCATGATGACGCCACCCTTGAGCATGTCGGCCATACCACGCTTCACACGGGTCGTGCCGGTGCTTGGAGCGGTGGAAGGTGCGTCGTTGGCGGTCATGGGGCGACTCCGGACCTGCGGCAGGCGTAGGACACCAGGGTACTGCCATCCATGGGGTGAGCGATGGCCATCCAGGGTCGGTCAGTCGGCGATCGACGGCAGGGAGTCCGGGAGCAGCACCCAAGTGGGCCCGGGCTTCAGCGGGAAGGGGTCGCCGTCCGGCGTCAGCACCTGGAGCGGGTCCTCCTTGGTCGGCTTGCGGAACCGCGCCTCGAACCGTTCGCCGTCACGGAGCACCAGCGCGCCCGCGTCCTCGGTGAGCACATCGGTCTCGGGGCACGGGTCGCCGTAGCAGTTGTTGCCGGAGAGGTAGTAGCGGGCGTCGAGGACGACGACGTTGGCCGCACCGATCCGGTCCTCACCCGTGACCCGGAACGGCTGCCCGTTCTGGAAGCGCCGGTAGCGTCCGGCCTCGGCGTCGTACTCCCACGAGGTGACGTAGGAGCGCGACATCCGCACGGTGATGGCCACACCGGGGTCCTCGCATCCTCGTGCATCGTCCGGGCAGTCGAGCGCCCCGCGAGGGACCTCCTCGTCGAACGCCCAGCCGACCTCCTCGAAGGGTTCGGCCCCGCGGCCGATGACCCCCTGCATGGTCACCTCGGCATCGAGGTAGAGGTTGTGCGGCGCACGGCGGGAGCGGTCCCGGTAGAAGCCGGCCCCGCCCTCCGTGACGAGGATCGAGGGTGCAGCGCTGAGCAGCGGCTGGACGTCGCCGCGCGCACCGGAGAACGCGAAGCCGGCCCGCCCGTAGCCGCCCATGAGCTCGCTGTCGACCGGTCGGGCCGAACGGATGGGGCCGACCACCTCCGGCAGCTCGCTGTGGAAGATGGCCAGCAGCCGGGTGACGCCGGCCTCGACCCGTTCCTCGTAGACCACGTCGGCGGCCTCCAGGCCGGACTGCGGTCGGGCCTCGGGCGCGTTGTCGATCTTGACCAGGAGCTGGGGACGCTCGAGCAGCTCCTCGTCGATCTCCTCGCCGGTCAGGTGCGAGAAGGGCCCCGGTTCGGGCTCCGGCTCGGGCTCCGGCTCGGGTTCCGGTTCCGGCTCCGGTTCGGGCTCGGGTTCGGGCTCCGGCTCCTCGACCGGCTCCGGGTCGGTCGTCTCCTCCGGCTCGTCATCTCCCGAGCAGGCACCGAGGGCGAGTACGAGGAGTGAGATCAGGACAGCACGCATCAGCAACGAGGGACGGTTCACGGGGGAGCTCCGGGACACGTGGGCGACCACGGTGGTCACCCACCTGCCAGCCTACGGTGCCGCACGCCCCCCTCACCGCAGGCCGGACCGTCCTCGAGCTGCCGTCAACGCGTCGAGGTAGGCACCTCTCACCCGGTCGGCGACCACCGCCCAATCGTGTGCCGCAGCGGTCCGCGTGCCCGCCTCGACGAGCTGGATACGCCGCCCAGGGTCATCGAGCAGATCACGGAGGGCCCGGCCGAGCTGCTGGACGTCACCGACCGGGAACAGGATCCCGTCCTCCCCGGAGGTCACGACGCTGCGGTAGCCGGCGAGGTCGGCAGCGACCACCGCGGTCCCCGCCGCCATCGCCTCCAGCAACACGATGCCGAACGACTCCCCACCGAGTGCCGGCGCGACCGCGACGTCGGCCATGGCCAGCTGCCGAGCCAACTCCGGTCCGGTGACCCGACCGAGCAGCTGCGCCCGCTCTCCGGGGACGGCAGCCAGCCGACGTTCGAGCTCGGCACGCTCCGGGCCGTCTCCGACGATCGTCAGGGTCGCATCCGGGTGGCTCTTCAGCAGTTGCAGGTACGCATCGGCCAGGAGCAGGGCACCCTTCCGCGGCTCGAGACGCCCCACGAACACGAGCCGGGCCGGCCCCGGCGTGCGCTCGCTCCCGACCGCCTCTCGGGCCGCTGCGAAGCGGGCGACGTCGACCCCGTTGGGGACGGTTCGGAAGGTGGTGCGTGGGACGCCGAGTGCGCGGGCGTGGTAGCCGGCCGCAGCCTCGCTGACCGCCAACGGCACCGCCACCCTTCGAAGCACCGCGCGACCGAGCGGCCGGGCGGCGCGGTAGAGGCGGTCGCGGTCGGACCAGGCATGGAAGGTAGCCACCACCGGTACCGGTGCACCGAGGACGGCTCCGAGCCCGACCATGGGGACCAGCGGTTCGTGCACATGGACGACGTCGGGCCGCAGCGCGCGCAACGCACGGATCGTGGCGGCTGCGGTTGCGGGACCGAGCGCGATCGGTGCCACCGAACCGTTGAACGGGACCCCCCGGGCACGTCCCAGCGGCACCAGCCCCGGCGTGGTCGGGGTGGCGGGCCGCGCCGGGGGCTGCCCCGGCCCGAGCATCAGCACCTGGTCACCCTGGGCCGTGAGCCACGCCGCCAACTGCTCGATGTGTGACTGCACCCCGCCGGGGACCGACAGGTCGTAGGGGCTGACGATGGCCACCCTCATCCGGTGCCTCCCGGACCTTCGTCACGGTCCGCCCGTGCGAGCGGGCGCCAGTCCCGGCCGGCTCGCCACGCCTCCACGACCGGGTGGTCCGGTTCCCGCTCGGCGAGCCAGTTGCGGACGAAGACGTGCCACTGCTCCGGGTACGCGCCGATCAGTTGCTCCAGCTCGTCAGCGACCACCTGCGCGGCGTCCAGGACATCGAGGTGGGCGACGGCGACGGGCGGTCGGATCACCGCCCGGAAGCCGTCGCCGACCGTCACGAACGCACCGATGTGGACCGGAAGGCCGGTGCGTCGCGCGAGTACGGCAGGGCCGGCCGGGATCCGGCACGGCTCCCCGAAGAACGACACGATCGGGCCTCGCCGTGTCAGATCGCGGTCGGCGAGCAGCGTGGCGAGTGCCGCTTCCTCGGTCACCTGCCGCTCGAGCTCTCCCAGGACGTCGCCGCCCCGCACGAGTGGGATGACCCCGATACCCGCGCCCTCCCGCAGGCGGACGAACCGCTCGAACAGCGGTCGGGGCTCGACGACCTCGGCCACCACGACCATCCGCCAGCCCCGGTGTGCGGAGAACAGGGCGCCGACGTCCCAGGATCCGAGGTGCGCCGTGGCGACGATGCCGCCGTGGCCCCCGTCGCGCACCACGTCGAGGTACTCGCTGCCTTGCCCTGCCGACCCGGAGACGACCCTCCCCGCATCCATGCGGTGCAGCCGGAAGGAGTCCAGCCAGTAGCGCGCGTACGACACGTAGGCCGCACGGACCAGATCGGTGAGCTCCCGCTCGTTCGCGGTGGGCCGCACGCGGGCGAGGTTGCGACGGACCTGCGCACGCTGTGCCGGCGAGGCCGCCCGGTACCACAGGGGGCCGAGCTTGCCCGGCACGGTGGCCGCGAGCCGATCGGGAAGGCGGGCGGCAGCCTCCCAGGCGGCCAGGTAGCGCCAGTAGGCCAGACGTCGTGACAGGGTCATCTGCTCCGGCGGGGGGAGATCGCCGAGCGAGGGTGCTCGACTCACTGGCGGTGCCCCGACCCCTCGTCGGCGTGGCCGGTCGTCCCCCCGCTCGTCTGGCGCTCTGGGTGCCCGTCGTCGAACTGGCGCCCGTTGATGGCGTCGTCGAAGTTGCGGTCACCGTAGAACCGTCGCGCCGCGGCCTTGAACGCACGGCTCCAGGCACCGTCGTGGAGGGCGAGCGCCAACAGTTCCTCGGGAACGTCACGGTCGATCTGGCACCACACGTGGTGGATCCGCTGGATCACCGTGGTGGTCCCCCCGATGGCCAGGAACCACAGCACGGGTTCGAACAGCCACGGGTGGAGCAGCAGCGCGAGGATGAGGGCCATCGCGCGTTCCGCCCGTTCGAGGATGCCAACGGAGCACTCGAGGTCGATCGCCTCCGCCCGGGCACGCACGTAGCTGGTGATGCTCGCCGCGACGAGTCCCACCAGCGCCAGCAGCAACAGCCGTGGCTCGTCGCGGACCGCCCAGACGATGCCACCGAAGATCAGTGCGTCGGAGATCCGGTCGCTGACCGAGTCGTAGAACCCACCGAAGGGCGTCGACCGACCGGTCGCCCGGGCCACGGCGCCGTCGAGGGCATCCATCGCTCCGCCGAGCAGCAACACCAGCCCGGCGGCACGGAACGACTCCAGCGCGACCAGTGTGGCCGCCACCCCGGTGAACACCAGGCCGAGCGTGGTGAGGACGTTCGGGGTCACGCCCGTCCGGCCCAGGCCGCGCCCGAGGGGGGCGGTCACGGACTCGACGAGCTCAGGGAAACGGGAACGAAGTGCCACGGGTTCCTACGGTCAGGGGCTGCGTCAACTCTACTCACCGTGACCGGCCGTGCCGAAGGAGCCACGTGACGACCGCGGCATCTCAGCCGAACCCCGGCACCAGTTCGTCGTAGAGCTCCTCCAGCGCCTTCGGCAGCACCCTGGCCGAGCCGACGACGGACATGAAGTTGGTGTCGCCACCCCAGCGGGGCACGACGTGGAGATGCAGGTGGTCGGTGATGCCCGCACCGGCGACCGATCCGAGGTTCATCCCGAGGTTGATGCCCTGCGCCCCGAGTCGCTCCTTGAGCACCCGCACCGCATCCCGTCCCAGGGAGAACACCTCGAGGACCGCCGCCGGATCGAGCGTCTCCAGTTCGGCCTCGTGGGCGTAGGGGACGACCATGAGATGGCCGGGGTTGTAGGGGTAGGCGTTGAAGATCACGAACGCGTGCTCGCCCCGGTGGAGGATCAACGATGCGCGATCGCGCTCGGGCCCCCGGCCCGGGAGCACGCAGAACGGGCATCCCTCGATCGGATCGGCACCCGCGATGTAGCCGAACCGCCAGGGGGCCCACAACCGCTGGAGCCCTTCGATACCGACGCCGACCTGGTCGCTGCGTGCGTCGCGACCTCGTCTACCCAACTGCTCGTCGCTCACGTCGGCACGTCCGCGCGACGCTCGGTGATCTCCTCCACCACCTCGGTGACGAAGCGATCCAGCTCGACGGCCTTGCGCTGCTCCCCGCGGTAGGGACGGATCGCAACCGTGTGCGAGTCCGCTTCGCTCCCACCGACGATCAGGGCGTAGGGGATCTTGGAGGTCTGGGCCTCCCTGATCTTGTTGCCGAGCGTGCCGTCGGACGCATCGACGTGGACCCGGACCTGATGGGCGCGCAGGGCTTCCGCCACCTCGGTGGCGTAGTCGTCGAAGTCCGGGGCGACCGGCAACACACGGACCTGCTCGGGGGCGAGCCAGGTCGGGAACGCGCCGTTGAAGCTCTCCACCATGACGGCGAAGAACCGCTCGATCGAACCGAACAGGGCCCGGTGGACCATGAACGGACGGTGTTTCTCGCCATCCTCACCGACGTAGGACATCCCGAACCGCTCGGGCAGGTTGAAATCGACCTGGATCGTCGTGAGCTGCCACTCGCGCCCGATGGCGTCGCGGGCGTGGATGTCGATCTTCGGTCCGTAGAACGCTCCCTCGCCTTCGTCCAGCTCGTAGTCGTAGCCGGATGCTGCCGCCGCCTCCTGGAGCGCCTGTTCGGCGTACGCCCACTGTTCGTCCGTGCCGATCGACTTGGTGTCGGGCCGGGTGGAGACGGCCACCCGCGAAGGCTCACCGAGGCCGAAGGCGGTGTAGAGATCTCGGGCGAACCCGATGCACGCCACCACCTCGTCGACGACCTGGTCGGCGCGGCAGAAGATGTGGCTGTCGTCCTGGGTGAACCCGCGCGCACGGAGCATGCCGTTGACCACCCCGGAGCGTTCGTAGCGGTAGACGGTGCCGAGCTCGGAGATCCGGAGCGGCAGTTCGCGGTAGGAGCGGGTCCGGGAGGTGAAGGCGAGGATGTGGAAGGGGCAGTTCATCGGCTTGAGCCGGTAGGTGGTTCCGGCGTCGAGCTCCATCCCCGGATACATCAGCTCGCTGTAGTTCTCGAGGTGCCCGGAGATCCGCCACAGATCCTCCTTGGCGATGTGCGGGGTGTAGACCGGCTGGTAGCCGCGCTTCAGGGTCTCGTCCCGGATCCAGTCCTCCATCTCCTTGCGCACCAGCGCACCCTTGGGGAGGAAGATCGACAACCCCGGACCGAGCTCGTCGGGGTGGTGGACGAGTTCGAGCTCCCTCCCGAGCTTGCGGTGATCGCGGCGCTTCGCCTCCTCCAGGAGCTCGAGGTGCGCCGTGAGCGCCTTCTTCGACTCCCAGGCGGTGCCGTAGATCCGCTGGAGCATCGGCTGATCCTCGCGACCACGCCAGTACGCGCCGGCGCTACGCAGGAGCTTGAACGCCGGGATGCGCTCGGTCGAAGGCACGTGCGGGCCTCGGCACAGGTCCGACCACGTCACCTCACCGTCGGGGCGAACGTTGCGGTAGACGGTGAAGGTCGGCTCCCCCTCATCGCCCGTCGCATCGTCGGCGGCGTCGACCGCGCTCAGGATCGTGCCGTCTCCCACCAGTTCGATGATCTCACGCTTGTACGGCTGGTCCGCGAACTCCTCCAAGGCGTCGTCGCGAGCGATCTCCTCGCGGACGTAGCGCTGCCGCTCCTTGGCGAGCACCGCCATCCGCTGCTCGATCGCTTCCAGGTCGTTCGGGGTGAACGGCCGGGCCACGTCGAAGTCGTAGTAGAAGCCGTCCTCGATCGGCGGGCCGATGGCCCACTCGGCCTCGGGGAAGAGATCGGTGACGGCCTGCGCCATCAGGTGCGCGGTCGAATGGCGCAGGATCGCACGCCCCTGGTCGGTGTCGGCGTTGATGCCGGTCACGCTCGCGCCGTCCGGCACGGGCCGGTCGAGGTCCCACTCGCGCGTCTGCCCGTCCGGGGTGGTCACCTCGGCGGCCACGATCGCCCCCCGGATCGCCTCGAGCGCCTTGAGCGCCTCCAGCGCGGTCGCCCCCGCCTCGAGCTGGACGCTCTCCTCGGCGTGGTGGACGGTGATGGGCTCGCTCACAACTGGCTCCTCGGGCCGCGTCGGCGGCGGTGCGTCGTCTACGACGCCGCGAGGGTAGTCCCCGATGGCCCGCCACCGGTCGTCCGCCGGACGGCCGTCAGACGGTGTCGTGGTGCGCGCCCAGCGCCGACTGCGCGGCCGCGAGCCGTGCGACGGGTACCCGATACGTGGAACAACTCACGTAGTCGAGGGCCAGCGCGTCGAAGAACGCGATGGAGGCCGGATCACCCCCATGCTCCCCGCAGATCCCGACCTTGAGATCGGGTCGACCGACACGTCCGCGCTCGGTCCCGATCTCGACGAGTTGGCCGACTCCGCCACGGTCGATCGACTGGAAGGGATCGCCCTCGAGGATGCCTCGCTGGACGTAGCCCGGCAGGAAGCGTCCGGAGTCATCACGGCTGAGACCGAGGGTGGTCTGGGTCAGGTCGTTCGTCCCGAAGGAGAAGAACTCGGCGGTCTCCGCCAGCGCCTCGGCCTGGAGCGCCGCACGCGGGAGTTCCACCATGGTCCCGACGAGGTAGGCGACCCGGACCCCGTGGTCGTCGAACACCTCTTCGGCCACGCGTCGCACGATGGCATCCTGTGCCTCGAGCTCCGTCGCGAACCCGACCAACGGGATCATCACCTCCGGCTGGATGTCGACCCCCCGCTGTTGGCATCGGACGGCGGCCGTGAAGATCGCACGGGCCTGCATCTCGGTGATCTCCGGGTAGAGGATGCCGAGCCGGCACCCTCGATGTCCGAGCATCGGGTTGCTCTCGGCGAGCCGGGCGATCTCGCCGAGGATCGTGTCCAGCTTGTGGATCCGCTCGAGCAACCGGTCGATCTCCGCGAGCGCGTGTGCATCCCGCAGTGCGAGCTTGAGGTCGGTCAGCTCGCGCAGGGTCTCCTCGCGCGGCGGCAGGAACTCGTGAAGCGGTGGGTCGAGCAGGCGAACCGTCACCGGGAAGCCGTCCATCGCCTCGAAGATCCGCTCGAAGTCGTCGGTCTGGAGCGGTTCGAGACGGTTGAGCGCCTCGGTCCGCACGATGGTGTTGGGCGCCATGATCATGTCGCGCATGGCGTCGATCCGCTCGCCTTCGAAGAACATGTGCTCCGTGCGACACAGGCCGATGCCCTCGGCGCCCTTCCTGCGCGCCTCCTGGGCGTCGGTCGGGGTGTCGGCGTTCGCACGCACGAGCAGCCGCCGGAACCCGTCCGCCCAACCCATCAGGGTCTCGAAGTAGTCGTCGAGCTGCGGCTCGATCGTGTCGACCTGACCCGCCAACACCTGCCCTGTGGTCCCGTCAACGGTGATCCAGTCACCTCGGGAGACCTCCTGTCCATCGGCCCGGAACAGCTCGGCGCCGTAGTCGATCTCGAGCCTTTCACACCCGACCACGCAGCACTTGCCCATGCCGCGCGCAACGACGGCCGCGTGTGAGGTCACGCCACCACGGGTGGTGACGGTGGCCTTCGCAGCGACCATCCCGTGGAAGTCGTCCGGGCTCGTCTCGTGGCGCACGAGGATGACGGGCTCACCCGACTCTGCCATCTCCTCAGCGACATCGGCATCGAACACGACCCTGCCGGAGGCAGCCCCCGGTGAGGCCGGCAGACCCGTCGCGAGCACGCTGGTCACCGCATCCGGATCGATGAGCGGATGTAGCACCTGTTCGAGCTGGTCCGGGGTGACCCTGCCGACCGCTTCCTCACGCGTCAGGACACCCTCGCCCGCCTGGTCGACCGCGATGCGGATCGCGGCGCGACCCGTGCGCTTCCCGGAGCGGGTCTGCAGCATCCACAGCTTCCCGCGTTCGACGGTGAACTCGATGTCCTGCATGTCGCGGTAGTGGCCCTCGAGACGTCGGGCGATCTCGCGAAGCTGGCGGTCGGCCTCCGGCAACACCTCGGCCATCTGCGCGATGGGCAGCGGGGTGCGGATCCCGGCCACGACGTCCTCGCCCTGGGCGTTGCGCAGGAACTCGCCGTACAGCTCCGGCTCCCCGGTCGTGGGGTTGCGGGTGAACGCGACGCCGGTTCCGGACTCGTCCCCGGTGTTGCCGAACACCATGGCCTGGACCGCGACCGCGGTGCCGATGTCCGCGCTGATCCCTGCGATGCGCCGGTAGTCGACCGCACGCCGGTTCATCCAGGAGTCGAACACGGCCGCGATCGCCAGCCGCAGCTGTTCCTCGGGGTCCTCGGGGACCTCGCGACGGGCGTGGCCGAGCACCACCGCCTGCAGGTGTTCGACGAGGGCCCTGAGCCCCTCGACATCGAGGTCGCTCTCGGTCTGCGCGCCAGCGCGCGCGACCGCCGCGGCACCGACCGCATCCAGGCGCTCGGTCGGTACCCCCAGCACGATCTCGGCGAACATGTGCGTGAAGCGCCGGTAGGCGTCCCAGGCGAAGTGCTCGTCACCCGTGAGCTTGGCCATCCCTTCGACGGTCTGGGGATTGAGGCCGAGGTTCAGGACGGTGTCCATCATCCCCGGCATCGACACCGGCGCGCCGGAGCGCACCGACACCAGGAGCGGGTCTTCGGGGTCGCCGAAGCCCTTCCCCGTCTCCTGCTCGACCGACCGCAGCGCCTCCCGGCTCTCGGTCCACATCCCCTCCGGGAAGAGCTTGCCGGCGTCGTAGTACACCCCGCACGCGGCGGTGGTGATCACGAAGCCGGGTGGGACCGGCAGACCGGCCTGGGTCATCTCGGCGAGCCCGGTCCCCTTCCCACCGAGGAGGCTCAGCATGTCCCGTGAACCCTTGGCGAAAGGAACCACCCACTGCTCGGTCATCTCGACCCCCTCCTTCGGTCTCCGCTGCGTCCTCGGCCGCGACGGCGTGTGCCGGGCCACCTTCCGCGACCATAACAACATGCACTTTGCGGGATACATCATGACCACGAGCAGGGACCGGAGCGCGAGGCACGATCACCTCGCCATCGCGCCACGCAGACGGTCCGGCGGTCCCACCCCCGGCCTACCCACGGCGCGATGCCCACGCTTCGCTGGAAGGAACCGACGTCCACGACGTCGGTTCCTTCCAGCGAGTGCCGCCGGGATACGCAGGCCCATCCCGGCGGGACCCCGAAGACGGCCGGGGGCGCGCGGCGGAACCAGGGCCATGAACGACCCCCGCCGCCAGTATGGGTACTGGTCAGGCGGGGGCGTGCCTGCGGCGATGCGGGGTGGGCACGAGAGGTATCGAACCTCTGACCTCTGCCGTGTGAAGGCAGCGCTCTCCCACTGAGCTACGTGCCCGCATCGAGCGGCGGCGAACGTAGCCGCACCGCCCCCCAGGGGCCAACCATCGCCTCGGTCCCCGGCGACGCTCGCATCCGCGGTCCGGCTGTGCTTCCCTGCTGCCCACCAGAGGAAGGAGGTGGTCCATTGAGTAGTAACTGTCCGTACGGGACCCTGGAGGTGCCTGGCCGCTGAGGCCGGCGCTGGACCGATCCAGCGAATCCCAGCCAGACACCGCCCGCGGCATCGGTCGGGGACTCGTCCCGCCCGACGCCACGCCGCTGGAGGCGCGGACGCCGGCAGCAGATGCCGAGACGTCCGGACCGCTTCCATCGAGCAGTGACGGTGCCAGTGGTTCCATCCAGCACCTGCAACACCAGCAGGATCGAGGGGCGCGACCGCCAGGTAGCGCCCCTCGTCGCGGTCGCCCGCACACCCGTCGGGAGGCGGCCGCTCGCATCCCACTCTGTAGCCGGGTCCGAAGGTGCGCGGCCCGCTTTGCAGCCATGAGCCGGACCTGCGAGGCTCTGCGTCCACGTGTCCAACGGACCGCAGCGGAGCACGACGTGAGCGCAGCAGTGCCGGGTTGGTTGCGGGTTCGTCCACTTCCCACCCCGCTGCGGGCGCTACTCGTCGTCGGGTTGCTCTACGCGTTCCTGGTGGGCGTCGCCCTCCTCGAGGTCGGCATCGCCGCGTTCGGGCAGGACTTCACCGACGGGCTGCTCGAGCAGGTAGCTCATCCCCTCTCCGGGTTGTTCGCCGGCATCCTGTTCACCGTGCTCGTGCAGTCCTCGTCGGTGTCTACAGCGACCATCGTGGCCATGGTCGGCGCCGGGACCGTCCCTCTCGGTCTCGCGGTGCCGATGATCATGGGAGCGAACATCGGGACGACCGTCACCAACACGCTGGCGGCGCTCGGCAGCATGCGGCGTCCGCGGGAGTTCCGACTCGCATTCGCCGGCGCGACCATGCATGACTTCTTCAACGTGTTCGCGATCGCGATCCTGCTGCCCCTCGAGCTGCTCACACACGTGCTGGAGCGCAGCGCCGCGTGGCTCACCGGGCACCTGCGGGGCACCGAGGTATCCGAGATCGGTCAGAGCCCGATCCGCACCGCGGTCAAGGTTCCGGTCACTTGGATCGAGTCGTTCCTCACGAGCATCAGCGACACGGGCCTCGTCCTCGGCCTGTTCTCGCTCGCGTTCGGCCTCGGACTGATCTTCCTGGCGCTGCGGATGATCACCAAGAACATGCGGCAGTTGGTCGCCGGGAGCGTCGAACGGGCCATGAACCGGGTCATCGGGAAGGGCGGGGGCATGATCGGGATCCTCGTCGGGATCCTGGTGACCGTGGCGGTGCAGTCCTCGAGCATCACCACCTCGATCCTGGTCCCCCTGGTCGCAGCAGGCATCCTGACGGTCCCGAACGCCTACCCCATCACGCTCGGGGCGAACCTCGGCACGACGATCACCGGGTTGCTGGCCTCGCTCGCGGTGCTCCGGCCGGAAGGGCTCACGATCGCGCTGGTGCATACCCTGTTCAACCTGACCGCGATCGTGCTGCTCTACCCGGTCCCCCGTGTGAGGATGCTCCCCGTAGGAGCCGCGGGGTGGCTGGCCACGCAGGCCATCGCCCGCCGGTGGATCGTGTTCGTGTACGTCATCGGACTGTTCATCGTCATCCCCCTCGCCGGCGTGTTCCTACTCGACTGACCGACCCGGAGGATCCCCATGGCGTTCGGCTTCAAACGCAGTTCATCGAGCGACGACCGGCTCGACAACATCGAGGCGACGATCCAGCGCATGCTGGCAGATGACAAGATCGTGTTCGAGCTCGCCATGTCGACGCTCCTCGATGGCGTCGACTGGAAGGGCGTGCGCCGTGAGATCAAGGTGACCGACCAGCGCGTCAACGAGGGCGAACGCGAGATCCGGCGTGATCTGGTGATCCACGCCAGCGTGGTAGGTGCCATCGATACACCCGCCCTCCTGGTCTACATGTCCGTGGTGAAGGACATCGAGCGCATCGGCGACTACGGCAAGAACCTCAGAGACCTCGCGCGGGACGGGGTCGACCTGTCCGCGTTCCCGGCCTGGCACGATCTGCGCACCGAGGTCGCCGACATGATCGAGGAGACCGCCGAGGTGTTCGGCACCCGGGACGACGACCGGGCGCGGGAGCTACTCGCGCGCGGCGACGAGTTGCTCGATCGTTTCGACGACGCGGTCTCGGGGCTGGTCCGGGGCGAGGACGACCGACCGCATGCCGTCGGACGCGCACTCGCCGCGCGCTACCTGAAACGCGTGGTCGCCCACCTCACCAACGTGCTTTCCGCCGTGGTGATGCCCATCGACCAGCTGGACTACTTCGACGAGGACCCCGAGGACCGGGACGGCTGAGCTTCACCGGCCATCCGGGACGAGCGCGACCTCCACGAGGCGCGCACCCCGGGGTTCCGTCGGCTGGATGACCCCCTCCCGCGTGATGATCAGCCGGCAGGCGTCGTTGATCTCCAGGGAGCTGGCCAGGGTGCCGTCGCGCGGTTCCCCAGGTCCGGCCAGCAGCGTCGGGGGCGGCTCCCGTGGACAGCTGGCATCACGGAACCAGGCGTAGAGGCCTTCGCCTTCCTCGAGCTCCGGCACCCCACTCAAGGTCAGGGTCACGTACTCACCGTCGGTGACGACGCGGCCCGAGATACCGCTGGCGAGGTCCGGCTCGAGCTCCACGCCGTCGGCCAGACGCGAGAGCGCGTCGGACTGGTTCGCGACGACCTCGTCGTAGACGTCGACGGCGGTGCGGAGGTGGAGGTTCCAGAACGCGAGGGCGAACGCGACCGCGACCGTGAGCAGGATGGCCGCGATCAGGTGTCCGCGCCGGATCAGCGAACCGAGCCCTGGCCCGTCCGCGGAGGGCACCGGATGATCCTCGTCCGCCACGGCCTGCGGTTCCTCCGTGCGAACGGGCACGCGTGCCCGCTCCTCACGCGCAGCCGCGGCGAGATCATCGGCGATCCCCCGGAGCTCCGCGACCCGCGACCGGCAGACCCGGCAGCTGTGGAGGTGCTCCCGGAGTTCCGCGGACTCCTCGGAACTCAGACCGCCGAGCACGTGCCCGACCGCCAGTTCCTCGTACCGTTCGTGTGGAACCCCCATGATGGGTTCGATCCTACGCGCCCGTTGGTCCGCCGTCGCTGGCCGGCGGACCGCTCGTCGCCGCCGGAAGGCTCCCCGACCCGGGCGACCGTCGCCCCAGCGGGGTCCTTCAGCAGGGCGATCCCGACAGGTACTGACGCGGGTTGACCGCGGTCCCGCCCACGCGCGTCTCGAAGTGCAGGTGCGCGCCGGTCACGTTGCCACTGGTGCCGACGTAGCCGATGACCTGGCCCTGGGACACGCCGCTCCCCGCTCCGACCGCGAACCGGCTCTGATGCGCGTAGGCCGTGACGACCCCGTCACCGTGGTCGATCAACGTCAAGCGTCCGTACCCACCCTGCCAGTTGGCGTAGATCACCCTCCCGGCCTTCGCAGCGCGGATCGGGGTGCCCGTCCCGGCGCCGAGGTCGAGTCCGCGGTGCATCCGTCCCCAACGGGGGCCGTACTCGGACGTGGTCGGCGCGCACATCGGCCAGGCGTACCCACCGCTGCTCGCCCGCGGCGCCGGCGCCGATGAGGTCGCCTGGGACCGTTGCGAGCGGCGTCGCTCAGCGGCCTCCTTGCGGCGCTGCCCCTCCTGCTGGCGCTCGATCAGCGCCTCGAGCTCGGCCTCCTCGTCTGCGAGCTCGTCGTGTTCCTCTTCGATCTCCCGGGCGCGCTGGCGTGCATCTTCGGCCGCCAGGGCACGCGAGTTACGCAGCTCCTCAGCCTCGGCGAGGACGGCTTCCTGCTCGGCGAGATCCTCGGCGAGCCGCTGCTCCTCCTCGGCCACGACCTGGCGTTGCGCATCGGCGGTGATCCGGATGGCGTCGAGCCGTTCCAGGTCGACCTGGTCGCCTTCGACGATCCGATCGAGGAGCTCGGTACGGGCGATCAACTCATCGGCACCCTCGGAGTTGAGGAGCGCTTCGAAGGTGAGATCGGGCCCCTCCTTGAACAGCCGCGCGATCCGGTCCCCGAAGGCCTCCTGCAGCGCTGCCTCCTCCGCCTCGATGTCCGCCAGCCGGCGTTCCGCATCACGGACGATCACGCGCTGACGTTCCACGTCAGCCGCCACCTGGTTGACGATGGCCTCGATCTCCGCGAGGCGCTCCTCCGCGTCGGCGAGCTGGCCTTCCGCGCCGGTGACCTCGTCCTCTGCGGCGCTGAGCTCGTCCGCGATCCGCTCGAGGGCGGCACGGGCTTCGGAGAGCTGCCGCTCCGCATCCGTCTGTGCGCTCGCGATCACCGGTGTCAACGCGAGCACCAGGAGTCCAGCAACCGCCAGCGACCACCGGACACGACCGAACATGGCTACCTCGCCGACTCGCTCTCGATCCCCGTTCGGACACCCCGCACGGTAGCGCCGGGCACGGCACCGCGACGACGGACGATCGTCCAGCCGGCCCGCTCCCCCGACCCACCCGCCCTCACGAGGCCCGCGCGGATGCGTTGGTACGCTCTGCGGTCGGTCCAGATGCCGGGACCGCACCTTCGGGGGTCCACGTCCATGCCGCTTCGCTCCTTCGTGCGCCACAACGCCCGCCCGATCCTCGCGATCGTCGGCGGGCTTCTCGCGCTCACCGTGGTCGCGTTCGCCACGCTCTGGATCGTGCAGGCCGGCGAGGTACTGCCGAACACGACCCTGGCCGGCATCGAGGTCGGCGGGATGGACGAGGCACAGGTCCGCGAGGAGGTGGAGCCGGAGGTCACCCGTCGTGAGACCGACACGGTGACCTTCTCGTTCGATGACGAGGAGTACGGCCTCGAACCCCGCGAGGTCGGCTACCGGATCGATGTGGACGCCTCGGTCGAGGCCGTCCTGTCCCGTGGGCGCGAGAGCCTCTTCAGCGACCTCGTCGAACGCGTGCGCGCCTACCGGACCCCCGCGACATACGAGCTGGTCGAGAGCCCCGACGCGACCGCGTTGCAGGGCTGGGTGGACGACCTGGCCGACGAGCTCGACCAGGAGGAGCTCCGCGGCGGCGTCACGATCGAGGTCGACCCGGTCTCGGTGGTCCAGGAGCCGTCGCAGGGTCGCGTCACGGTCGATCGCGAGGAGATGCTCGAGCTCGCCCGCGGTTCGCTGCTGAGCCAGGGCAGCGACCGCTACGAGCTACCCGCCGAGACCACCCTCCAGCCGATCCCGACGCCGGTCATCGAAGCGACCGCCGAGCAGGCCCGGCAGGCCCTGGCCGAACCGCTCCTGCTGCGCTCTGGCGACGAGGAACTCGAGCTGGCACCCGCAGACCTCGCCGGACTCATCGAGGTGGTCGAGGTGGGGACCACCCCCGGCAACATCGACCTCGAGCTCGAGGTCACCCCCGAACGTGTCGACGAGACCATCGGCGAGGTCGCCTCCGGGCGGTTCGATGTCGACCCCACGCCGGCCGCGTACTCGGCCAGCCGTACCCCGCCGGCACGCTTCGACGCGCAGAACGATGCGACCTACCGCCCCGTCTCCGCCAGCGTGGAGGTGGTGGCCGGTCGTGTCGGACGCGAGTTCGACCCGGAGATGGCTGCGGAACAGCTCACAGGGCTCGTCCGCGACGCCAACCGTGAAGCCGAACTCCGCATGGCCGAGGTGCACGCGGAGTTCTCCAACGAGGACGCCGAGGAGCTACGTCCGACCCACGCGATCGGGACCTTCACCACCTACCACCAGGCCGGCCAGACACGCGTCGACAACATCCAGCTCCTCGCCGATGTGATCGACGGTGCCCTGGTCCTCCCGGGGGAACGGTTCTCCATCAACGAGATCTCCGGTGCACGCACCTGCGAGAAGGGCTACGAGCCAGCTGGCACGATCATCCAGGGGGAACTCGTCGACACCTGTGGTGGCGGCACCTCGCAGTTCGGGACGACCACGTTCAACGCCGCGTTCTTCGCCGGCGTCCAACTGGACCAGTGGAAGGCGCACTCGTGGTACATCAGCCGGTACCCGATCGGGCGTGAGGCAACCCTGTCCTACCCCCAGCTCGACGTGAAGTTCACCAACAACACACCCGGCGCGGTCCTCGTCAAGACCTCCCACACCGCGACCTCGGTGACGGTGACCCTCTACGGGGTTCCCCGGGCCGAGGCGGTCTCCGCACGTCATGGCGACCGGACCCGCCCGCGCACCTTCGAGACCGAGAACCGCACGACCTCAGAGCTCGAGGAAGGTCAGGCGCGTGTCCTGCAATCCGGCAGCAACGGGTTCACGATCCAGGTGACCCGTACCATCGATCTGGTCGAGGGCGGCACCGAGGAACGCACGATCACCACCACCTACGTCCCACAGACGCGGATCGTGGAGCGAGGGACGCGCCCGCCGGACGACGAGGACGACTAGCGAGAGCCACGGGCGTCGCCGGGCAGAGCGTCAGCGCTCGATCACGCGGCGCCGCACACCCGGCGGACGCCCCCACACGGCCGCTCGCACGGTCCGCTCATCGGCATCGGCATGGCCAGCCTCGAACTCGACCCGGATCAGCGGACGCTCCCACCGACCACCGGGCTCCTCGATCCAGCCATCCAGGACCGCCTCCGCCCGGGCGCCGGCGTCCAGACGAGGCGCCAGACGAGCAGCCACGGTGCGGTCGAGGTAGCCGATCCGCCACGCCTGCCCCTCGTCGTCGCCCAACCACACCGACACCGCGTGCGGATCGGCGGGGTTGCCCGGCTCCCGGACCAACGTGACCGCACGCCCGGCGACCAGCGCCTCAGCAGGAGTCGGACCGGCGAAGGCATGGCCCCGTAGAGGTGTCCGGAAGGCGCGCGCGGAGGACAGCGCACGGGAGTCGCCCGGCCCTCGGCCGGTCCCCTCAGCGTCCGCCACCCTGCTCCTCCTCATCGGCACGCGCACCCGGGTCCCCGACGGTACTGCCCGGTCCCCCCGACACCTCGCATGACGCGGCGATGCGAGCGCCGATGGTCTCCGCCGCGGCTCTCAGCACCTCGACATCGAGATCCTCGACCTCGACCCGGCCGTCGGTCAGATGCAGGCTGCCCCATCGGAACGGCAGCCGCCCGGACCACAGGGCCACCAGGAGGGCGTGGGTGCGGGCGAGCGCGCGATCGGCAGCCGGGCGAGGCATCCCTGCCCGGGTCACCAGCACCAGCGCTCGGGCACGATCGTCGCGGTGCCTGCTGTCGAGGACGAGGTCCGGTCGGGCGGTCAGTATCACGCGGCCATCGGCCACGGGGATCCTGAGCACCGGTGCCACCGCGAGGTCGAGCTGCTCGCGCGGCAGGGGCGGCCACAGCGACCGTATATCGGCGAGCACGGAGGCGATCTCGTCCCGGATGGACCCGCGGACCTCGCGTCCCTGGGTGTTGAGCCAGTGCGATGCCGACGCCGGGTCTCCGGGACGCTCCCGCGCCAGCGAGGTGAGCACGGCGGTCGCAACCTCACCCGGTGGATCGGTGTGCCCCGCCTCCACGTCGCGGGCGAACGCCTGCTTGAGGGCCAGCCCACGTACCGTCGTGCGGTCCTGCCGCCAGGGTTCGCCAGCAGAATGGGCACCCTCCGACGCCAGCATGCTCGCGGTGAAGGTCGCGACCGTGGCCGGTGTGGCAGCCCCCGTGTCGTAGCTGCCGGCCGCCTCCGCAGCGCGCTCGACCACTGCCCCGACGACCCGATCCAACGTGGCACGCAGGGTCGCGACCGCATCGACCGACACCCGCGGGCGCTCCTGCCCCCAGGCGAAGACCTCGTCGACGAGACGCTCCTGCGCAGGCGTGGTGGTCACGGGTCGCGGCGATGCGCTCACAGGGTCGCCAGCTGCCGGAGATCCTCGTCCCCAAGGTGCGCGCTCGTGAACACGCCGTCGACCTCGAGCACCGGGACCCCGCCCACGCCCCGCCGGCGCTGGTTGGCCATCCGGGACCGCAGCTCCTGCAGGGCCGCGCGGTCCCCGAGGACGGAGCGCACATCGACCTCATCGAGTCCGGTCGCAACGCCGAGCGCGACCAGCACGGCGTCGTCGCTGAGGTCCAGGTCGTCGCTCCAGTAGCCCTGCAGACAGCGCCACCGCCAGGCCGAGCCGAGGCCGAGCCGCTCGGCCACGCCCCCGACGGCATGGGCACGCAGCGTCGGTGGCTGCCGACTCGGCCGGCGCATCGCGAGGCCGTGCTCGGCGGCAGCATCCGTACAGCGCCGCAGGCCATCGAGCAGCTCGAGCGTCGGCGGGATGGCCACCTCGAGTCCGAGCACGTCGAGGGGCGAGAAGGCGACCGGCAGCCCCTCATCGGCCAGTCGCTGCAGCCGGAGCACGGCGACCGCGGCCGCCGGTGAGGTGATGTCGTGATGGAGGACGAGCACGCGGACGACGCTACCTCCTCGCCGCCCCGGTCACCGGGGCCGACCGCCAGGGACGGTCGGTCCGAGGCGGCTCCACGGGGGCGCCCCTAGCCTCCGTACCTCGACCGGATCAACGGCCCGCTCGACGAGGAGGCATCGTGGACCGCGAAGCGACGAGTAGCCAGGTGCGCCTGCTCGGTGACCTGCTCGGCCGCACCATCTCCGAGATCGAAGGTGAGGAGAAGCTCGAGCTCGTCGAGCGGGTCCGCCACCTGGCCATCGCCAGCCGCGGCGGGGACGAGGAGGCCGAGACCGAGCTGATCGAGCTGCTGCGCGGCGTCCCACCCGCGGACGCCATGGTGGTCGTCACGGCCTTCGCCTCCTGGTTCCACCTCATCAACCTCGCCGAGGATCAGGCACTGGTCCGTCAGCTCATCCACGACCGCCAGGACGCCGCCGCGACCGGCGAGCCGTTCAGTGAGACGATCCTGTCAGCGCTGCAGCGGCTGGGCGACCGCGGGGTCGGGCCCGAACTGATGGGTGACCTCCTCGACCACGTGGAGATCCGTCCGGTGTTGACGGCCCATCCGACCGAGTCGAAGCGACGGACCGTCCTGACCAAGCTCGGCCGCGTCTCGGCCGCACTCCGACGGCTCGATCAGGAGCTGCTGTCCCCGGAGATCACGGCTTCCATCGAGCGCTACCTCCTCGAGGAGATCTCCTCCCTGTGGCTGACCGACGAGACGAGATCGCGCGCGCCGTCGGTGATCGATGAGGTCCGCAACGGGCTCTACTGGATCGATGCCGTCCTCTACGACCTCGTACCACGGCTCTACCGGGAGCTCGAGGAGGGTGTTAGTACGGTCTTCGGGGGCGGGACGCGGACCGGTGGACGGTTCCTGCGGTTCGGCTCGTGGATCGGCGGTGATCGCGACGGCAACCCCAACGTCACCCCGGAGGTGACCGAACGCACCCTGCGCGAGCACCAACAGGTCGCCATAAGGCTCCTACGACGCTCGATCGACCGTATGCACGCACACCTGTCGGTCGCCGGGACCCGAGGCACCACCCCGGAACTCGCGGCACGTTTCCGCGAGATGGCGGAGCTGCTCCCCGATGAGGCCGCGGAGGTCGTCGAGCGCTACCACGAGCAACCGCACCGGCAGTTCCTCGCCCTGACCTACCGCAAGCTCGAGGTGACCGAGCAGCGCGCCGCCCGCCCGTGGCGGGCCGCCCACAAGGTCCCCCCGCCGGGGGGGGCCCGACCACAAGGTCGACCCACGTGCCTATGCCACCGTGGACCGCTTCATCGCCGACCTGCAACTCCTGCGCGAGAGCCTGACCAGCGTCGGCGCGCACGCGATCGCTGACGGCCGGGTACGCGATCTGCAGGTGCAGGCCGAGGTGTTCGGCTTCCACCTGGTCTCGCTCGATCTCCGCGAGCACGCCGCGGCTCATTCCAAGGCGCTCGGCGAGGTGTTCGCCCGCTACGGCGATACCCAGGATCTCGCCGCCATGGACGAGGACGACCGCATCGCACTCTTCACCCACGAGCTGGAGTTGACCCGTCCGCTGACCCCCGCAGTGCTCGACTTCAGCGAGGCCACGGACCGCACCCTGGAGCTCTTCCGACTGGTACGGCGCGCCCACGACCGGCTCGGCTACGACGCGATCGACACCTACATCATCTCGATGACCCAGCGGGTCTCCGACGTCCTGGGTGTGCTGGTGATGGCGGCGGACGCCGGCTGTGACCAGGGCTTGGACGTCGTCCCCCTGCTCGAGACCGTCGACGACCTCCATCGGGCGCCGAAACTGCTCGACACGCTCCTGGCCAACGGTCCCTACCGCGAGCACGTGAGGCGTCGGGGCGACCACCAGCAGGTCATGATCGGCTACAGCGACTCCAACAAGGACGGGGGGTACCTGGCAGCCACATGGCAGCTTCAGCGCGCACAGCGCACGATCGCCGAGGTGACCGCCCGGCACGGGGTGCGCCTCACGCTGTTCCACGGCCGTGGCGGATCGATCGGGCGAGGTGGTGGCCCCGCGAACGCCGCGATCCGGGCCCAGCCGCCCGAGTCGGTCCAAGGACGGCTGAAACTGACCGAGCAGGGCGAGGTGATCGCTGCCCGCTACCGCGACCACACGCTGGCGCACCGGCACCTCGAGCAACTGATCCACGCGGTGCTGCTCACGGCCCGTCCCGATCGGCGACCGAAGACCACGGCGCGCGCCGACGAGGTCATGGACGAGCTCGCGGGCCTGGCACGCGAGGCCTACCGGGATCTGATCCACGACACGCCTGAGACGATCGCCTACCTGCACGAGGCCACCCCGCTCGATGCGATCGGGGAGCTCAACATCGCCTCCCGGCCGGCGCGCCGGCAGGCCGGCAAGGGCATCGAGGACCTCCGCGCGATCCCCTGGGTGTTCGCCTGGACCCAGTGCCGGATCCACCTGCCGGCCTGGTACGGCGTCGGCGCGGCCATCCACAGCTGGGCGGGCGAGGACGACGATCGGTGGCGGGAGCTGACCGAGTTGGTCGCCGTCAGCCCCCTGCTCCAGGTCACGCTGGACAACGTCGAGATGGCACTGGCCAAGGCCGACCTGCGGATCGCACGCAGCTACGCCGGCCTCGCGCGGCCGGAGATCCGTGATGCCGTCCTGCCACGCATCCTGGCCGAGCAGGAGCGGACCGTCAGCGCGCTCCGCCGCCTCACCGGGCACGAGGACCTGCTGGCCCACGACCCGGAGCTCCAGGAGCTCCTGCGGCTACGCGACCCCTACCTCGACCCCCTACACGCGGTGCAGGTCGCCCTCCTCGACCGCCTCCGGGACGTCCCCGACGACGGGGACGCCCACGAGCTCCGAGGCGCGGTGCTGGTCGCGACGAACGGCATCGCCGCCGGGCTACGCAACACCGGCTGACGAAGGGCCGGACGATCGTGGACCCCGTGCCCCACCGGGTGTGACCTCCTGCCCTTGAGCGGGGGTGGTCACACGCCGTAGCGTCCAGATATCGAGGAGGTCCCTATCGTGCCAAGATCCGTGCGGACATTCCTTCCGGTGGTCGGGGACCCCGCCGCGGTCGCGGCAGCCTTCGACGATGATCCGGCCCGCTGGCTGCCCGGTGCTCGTCGCGACGGCCCCGACTGCTACACGATCGTCCTGCGCGCCGGCGCGTTCACCCACACGGTCCGCGCCAAGGTCGGCGCTCCGTGGTGCGCCGGCGCGACCCGCTGGCGGACCCTGGCGTGGGACTCGATCCCCGAGGAGGGCGACCCTCGGGCCGTGGACCGGCTGTTGCCGGCCCTGGACGGCGAACTGGGGCTGCACACCCAGTCAGGACGGCTCACCCTGCTGCTGGACGGCCGCTACCGGCCCCCGGGTGGCACCGTCGGGGATGCCGTCGACTCGGTCGCATTGCACCGCGTGGCACGCACGACCGTCGAGCGGTTCCTCGAGGAGGTCACCGCCCGCCTCGCCGGCGAGGCGCTCCTGCTCGACGACGGCCCGATCCCGTCACTGCCCGGGGACCGTCCAGATCACCACCGTGCCCCCATCGGTGCTCGTTGACCCGATCCAGACCGTCCCACCGAGCTGTGCGGCCCGCTCGTGCAGGTTCGCGAGCCCGAACCCCTGACCGGGTTCCTCTGGCATCCCGACCCCATCGTCGGCCACCCGGAGTCGCACCCCGGCATGATCGGCAGCGACCTCGACCTCGACGTCGTTGGCTGCGGCATGCTTGGCCACGTTCGTGAGGGTCTCGCGCAGGACCGGTAGGAGGTGATCGCGGATCGTCGGGCCGACGATGGTGTCGATCGGGCCGTCGAACCGCACCCGCGGCGCTCGTGGCAGGAAGCTGCTGAGCTCCTCCACCAGGTCGAGCACCTGGGAGCGCACGCCACGGTCCAGATCGCCGGAGGACTGCAGGGCGAAGATCGTGGCCCGGATCTCCTTCACGATGCCGTCGATGTCGTCGACGGCCCCCTCCAGCCGTTCGAAGAGCTCCGGCTGACCGGAGACCTTCCGCTGCGCGGCCTGCAGGGACAGCCCCGTGGCGAACAAGCGTTGGATGACCGTGTCGTGCAGATCCCGCCCGATCCGTTCCCGATCCGCCACGAGCGAGAGTCGTTGGAGGTCCGCCTGCGCCCGCTCGAAGCTCCAGGCAACGTCCACCTGGGACGCGAACGACGCCAGCAGGTCCACTTCCGGAGCGCTGAAAGGGCGGTCGCGCCCGACCCCGATGGCCGCGACGACCTCGCCGGCCACCCTGATCGGCACCCAGACCGCAGCACTCCCGAAGATCGGGCCATGATCCGTGCGCGCTGGCTCGCCCCGCTCCAGGGTCTCCTCTGCCGCGGTGATCTCCGCCGCGCCGACCAGGAACCCCTCGGAGGGCGCGTCACCGACGCTGGCCAGCACCCACAAGCCTTCGGCATGCGGTTCGATGACACAGGCGGTATCCGCATCGACGAGGGCCGCGCCCTGCACCGCGACCCGCTGCCGCACCGCCCGGCTCGGTTCTCCGTCGAGCACCGCGGCGGACACCTCCGCGATCGCGTCGTGCCAGCGATCACGACGTTGTGCCTCCTCGTAGAGCCGAGCGTTGGCGATGGCGGTGCCGGCCACGGCGGCCAACCCGATCAGCAGCGACTCATCCTCGCGGGTGAACCCTCCCTCGGCCCGCTTCTCCGTCAGGTAGAGGTTGCCGTAGACCTCCTCCCGGACCAGGATCGGGACCCCGACGAAGCTGTGCATCGGGGGATGTCCCGCCGGGAAGCCATAGGCCCCGGGATGCTCGGTGAGATCGTCCAGACGGATCGGGGACGGCTCCTCGATGAGCAGGCCGAGGATCCCGTGCCCCTCCGGGAGATGCCCGATCTCCGCGGCCGTTCCCGGGTCGAACCCGTGGTGGACGAACGCCGAGAGTCCACGTCCTTCCTCGTCGATGACGCCGAGCGCCCCGTAGCGGGCCTCGACCAGGTCACAGGCAGCTTCGACGATCCGCTCCAACACCGACTCCAGCTCCAGGTTGCTGGCGACGGTGAGCACGGCTTCCAGGAGGCGATCCATGCGCGGATCCAAGCCCGGAGTGGGCATCGTCATCCGTTCCCCTTCGGTCTTCGCGCCCGCGCTGGACGTAGCGAACCGGCATGCCCCGATACGGTAGTGCGGTTCCGGGCGGGCGCTTGGACCACCCCGGTGCACCAGGTGCGCAGCCGCGTCCGGCCAGACGGTCTAGCCTCCACCCTGCACTCGCTCGTTCCCCGTCCGCACGATCCACAACGATGGAGGCTCCACGTGTCGATCCGGGTGTTCCTCGTCGACGACCACGAGGTCGTCAGGCGCGGCCTCAAGGACCTCCTCGACGCCGAGGAGGATCTGGACGTCGTCGGCGACGCAGCGACCGCGGGTATGGCGCTCGCACAGATCGCACGCACCTCACCGGACGTGGCGGTGCTCGATGTCCGCCTGCCCGACGGCAACGGCATCGAGGTCTGCCGCGAGGTGAGAGCGCGGGATCCCCGGATCGCCTGCCTCATGCTGACCTCCTTCGGGGAGGACGAAGCGCTGTTCGACGCCATCATGGCCGGCGCAGCCGGCTACCTCCTCAAGGACATCCGGGGCAACGACCTGATCGACGCGGTGCGGCGCGTCGCCGCCGGGGACTCGCTCCTCGACCCGTCGCTCACGGGCAAGGTGCTCGAACGGCTGCGCAAGGGGGACGAGGAGGACCCGCGCCTCAAGGCCCTCTCGGACCAGGAACGCAAGATCCTCGCCCTGATCGCCGAGGGGCTCACGAACCGTCAGATCGCCGAGCGGATGCACCTCGCCGAGAAGACCGTGAAGAACTACGTCTCCAACATGCTCTCCAAGCTCGGCATGTCGCGACGTACCGAGGCGGCGGTCTTCTACACCCAGGTGGAGCACGGCGAGGACTGAACCGGGGCCTTCCCTCCCCAGCCGACCACCCCGGGTCCCCCGGGCGGTCCCGGTGTACCGGTGACGGAGGTCCCTGCCGCCGCACGGATCCGCGACGCACGCTCAGAGGATCAGCGAGGGAGAGCCAGCGTGAGCAAGGCCACCGATCGACACGGCCTCGAGGTGCTGCCACTGAACCAGTGCCTCTCCCTGCTGCGGAGCCGGCCACTGGGCCGGCTCGCCTACGAAGCGGCGGGGACCCCCGTGGTCGTGCCCATCAACCATCTGGTGGACGGCTCCACGATCGTCCTGCGCACCGTCTCGGGCGGCAAGCTGGACACGGGCCTTGCCGGCAAACCGGTGGCGTTCCAGCTCGACGACCACGACCCGGCACGCGGCACCGGCTGGAGCGTGCTCGTCCAGGGGCGCGCCGAGGTGATCGAGGACGAGGAGCTGATCGCGCGCTACGACGACCAACTCGACAGCTGGGTCATCGACGAGGGCGACGAGGCGACCTGGCTGCGGATCGTGCCCGACGAGGTGTCGGGACGCCGCCTGCGCCGCACCAGCTGACGCCTCCCGTCCAGCGACGGCGGCCTCCCGCGCCGACGCGCCCGCTGGCCCAGGGCCGACCGGCCGGCTCGCTGCGTTCCCGGCAGCCTTCCGGGGCCTTCGGTCCCACCGGCGTGCCAGCTCCGGCTACCCTCCGCGCTTCTACCTTTAGTGTGCCGCTCACTGTTCTGCGGCCCCGCGCCGACCGCACCGGAGCATCCCATGGTCACCCCCGAAGACGAGACCCGTACCTTCGGTGCCATCGCCACCGGCGTGGTCGCCCTCATCGCCATCGTCCTGTCCGGCGGTGCGCTGATCATCGCGAGCAACGCTGGCGACGGAGCCGGCGCGGCGACCGCGTCCGCCGGCACGGACACCGACGGCAGCGACGCGGCCACCAGCGTCGAGGTCGAACTCGCGGAGTTCTCGATCACCCCGGCCGACCTGGAGGTCGCGACCGGCGGCACGCTCGAGGTCACCAACACCGGTTCCGTCGAGCACGATCTCGAGGTGGTCGATGCGGGCGTCGCGACCCAGATGCTCGGTACCGGTGACGCGGAGTCGCTCGCCCTGGGGGACCTGGCGCCGGGGACCTACGACGTCCGCTGCACGGTTCCCGGCCACGACAGCGCGGGCATGGTCACCTCGCTCACGGTCGCAGGCGAGGGTGCTGGCGCCGATGGTGAGGAGGCATCCGACGAGGCGGGGGGAGCCGCCGGGGGTGACCATGGCGCGGACACCGACTGGGCGGCGCTCGATGCGGCCATGGACGAGTCCATCCTCGCCTTCCCGGCGGAGACCGAGACGCATGGGAACCAGCCACTGGAGCCCGAGGAGATCAGAGAGGATGGCACCAAGGTGTTCCGTCTCGTCGCGGAGATCTTCGAGTGGGAGATCGAGCCGGGGGTCTTCGTCGAAGGCTGGGGCTACAACGGCCAGATCCCTGGCCCCATGATCCACGTCGACGTCGGCGACGACGTCGAGGTCATCGTGGAGAACGAGCTCCCGCTGGGCACCGATGTCCACTGGCACGGGGTCCGCGTCCCGAACGACCAGGACGGGGTCGCCCCCATCACCCAGGAGCTCATCCCCTCCGGAGAGGACTTCACCTACCGGTTCACGGCCGACGAACCGGCCATCGGGATGTACCACCCGCACCACCACGGACAGATGAAGCTCCCCAACGGCATGTTCGGGGCGTTCATCATCGGAGACGTGGGTGAGGACATCCCGTTCCCCTCCGGGACGGTCGGCGGACGGGAGGTCCCGGCCGATATCGATCCGGTCGCCGAGATCCCGATGATCCTCAACGATGCCGGCACGATCGGGCTCTCCTTGAACGGCAAGTCCTTCCCGGCGACCGAACCGATCGTCGTCGAGGAAGGCGACTGGTTCGTGATCCACTACTTCAACGAGGGGCTGCAGTCCCACCCGATGCACCTCCATCAGATGCCACAGCTGCTGTTCGCCAAGGACGGGTTCCCACTGGACGCACCCCGGTGGGAGGACACGGTCAACGTCGCACCGGGTGAGCGCTTCAGCGTCCTCGTCCAGGCGACCGACCCCGGTGTCTGGGTCTTCCACTGCCACATCCTCACCCACGCCGAAGGGGACGAGGGCATGTTCGGCATGGTGACCGCGGTCATCGTGGAGGAAGCTGCCTGAGCCAGCCTGCATCGCTACCCTCGCGGCCGATGTCGCGAGGACGCGACGTCACGACACCCGGGGAGCTCGGGCAGGCCGAGCTGAGAGGGTGACCCGCCGCAACGCGGCAGCGTCACCGACCCGTGGAACCTGATCCGGGTAATGCCGGCGTTAGGGAGGTGACCACGGTGCCAACGCACAGACCCTCCGATCCTTGCTCAGAGGACGGTGAGCGAGGCGGCGTGGCTCGCGAGGTGCTCGTGCTCGCTGGCGGCGATCCCGTCGATCTCCCGCTCCCACGAGCGTTGCCACCGGTGACGCAGGTGGTGGCCGCCGACGGTGGACTCGGGCTCGCCAGGACGCTCGATGTGGCGGTCGACCTCATCGTCGGCGATCTGGACTCAGCCGATCCGGTCGCGCTGGCGGCCGCTCGTGATGCCGGCACACGGATCGACGAGCACCCGGTCGACAAGGACCAGACCGATCTGGCGATCGCGCTCGACGCGGTCGCGCGGGACGGCCCGGCACGGGTGACGCTGGTCGGGGGCCACGGTGGGCGTCTCGACCACCTGCTGGCCAACGTGGCACTGCTGGCTGCGCCCGCCTACGCCGAGCTCCGCATCACCGCGTTGCTCGGACCCGCGGTGGTGACGGTGGTCCGCGACCTCGCCACCCTCACCGGCAGGCCGGGTGACCTGGTCAGCCTGCTCGCGACGCACGGCCCGGCCCGGGGCGTCACCACGAGCGGTCTGCGTTTCCCCCTCACCGGCGCGCTCCTGCAGGCCGGTTCCTCCCGCGGTGTCAGCAACGAGTTCACCGGGACGGACGCGACGGTCGGTATCGCCGACGGCGTCCTGATCGCCGTGCAACCCGGTCCGGAGATCGATCCATCCGCACACCCCTGACGAGGACCACACCGATGTTGCGCACCACTCATGGCACACCAACCCGACCACCCCGACCTCGTCCACGCCTCCTCTGGCTCGCTGCGGCCGCGATGCTGCTCGTCGCCTGTGGCGAGGGAGGCGAGGACCCCGCTACCGACGACACCGCGGAGGGCGATGGCGAGATCACCCTCCTCACCCACGACTCCTTCGACGTCTCCGAGGACGTGCTGGAGGCCTTCACCGAGGAGTCCGGCATCGAGGTGTCGGTCGTGCCGCTCGGCGATGCCGGCACGGCGTTGAACCAGACCATCCTGACCAAGGACGCGCCGCAGGGCGATCTGCTGTTCGGCGTCGACAACACGTTCCTGTCCCGCGCGCTCGACGAGGAGCTGTTCGTCCCCTACGAGAGCCCCCGACTCGAGGACATCCCGGAGCGGTACCAACTCGACCCCGAGTTCCGGGCCCTGCCCGTCGACGTCGGTGACGTCTGCCTCAACCATGACGTGGCGTGGTTCGAGCAGGAGGACGTCGACCTCCCGACCGACCTGGCGGATCTGACCGACCCGGCCTACGACGGGCTCCTCGCGGTCCAGAACCCGGCGACCTCCTCCCCCGGCCTCGCGTTCCTGCTGGCGACGATCGAGCGTTTCGGTGAGGACGGCTACCTCGACTTCTGGCAGGAACTGGTCGCGAACGACGTCGTCGTGACCGACGGCTGGTCCGAGGCCTACTACGACGAGTTCAGCGGCGCCGGGGACGGGGACCGGCCCCTGGTCGTCTCCTACGCCTCCAGTCCACCGGCGGAGGTCTACTTCGCCGAGGAGGAGCCCGATCGCGCCCCGACCGGGGTCATCGAGGCGTCCTGCTTCCGCCAGATCGAGTTCGTCGGGATCCTGGCGACCACCGAACACGAGGAAGAGGCGCAGGAGTTGGTCGACTTCCTGCTCGGCCCGACCTTCCAGGAGGACCTGCCGCTGACGATGTTCGTCTTCCCGGTCAACGAGGAGGCGGAACTGCCCGAGGTGTTCGTCGAGCATGCGGTCCGTCCGAGCGATCCACTCGAACTGGACCCCGAGGTCATCGGTGACAACCGTGAGGCCTGGATCGAGGACTGGACCTCCACGGTGCTGCGGTGACGAACGTCCGGCCGTCCACGGCGCGGCGAGGGCGTCCCGGCGCCGTCGCCGCGTTGCTGGTCGTGCCGGTGGTCTTCCTCGGCTGGTTCTTCGTCTGGCCCGTCTCCGCGATCATCGGCACCGGGCTCGCACCCGAGGGGCAGATCGAGCTGGGCGTCCTCACCCGCGTACTGACGGAGGAGACCGTCCGTTCCGTGGCGTGGTTCACGCTGTGGCAGGCGATCGTCTCCACCGTCCTGACCCTGGCGGTCGGACTCCCGGGCGCCTACGTGCTCTCCCGGCTCGAGTTCCGGGGCCGTCGCTTGCTGCAGGTCGGGGTGACCGTCCCCTTCGTGCTCCCTACGGTGGTCGTCGGATCGGCTTTCCTCGCGCTCCTCGGGCCCCAGAGCCCGGTCAACACCGCCCTCGGCGCGATCCTCGGCGAGGCTGCGCCGACGCTCGACCTCCGCCGCACGGTCACCGCGATCCTCCTCGCACACGTCTTCTTCAACTACGCGGTGGTCGTGAGGACCGTCGGTGGCCTGTGGTCCATGCTCGACCCCCGGCTCGAGGATGCCGCGCGGGTGCTCGGCGCGTCGCGGTGGCGCGCGTTCCGCGAGGTCTCCCTGCCGCTGCTGCGTCCGGCGATCGCCGCGTCCGCGGCGATCGTGTTCCTGTTCACGTTCACCTCCTTCGGGGTGGTGCTGATCCTCGGCGGACCAGGGCGGGCGACGATCGAGGTGGAGATCCACCGGGCGACCACGCAACTGCTCGATCTCCCGTTGGCATCCAGCCTCGCCCTGCTCCAGATGATCGCGGTGGTCGCCGCGCTCAGCGTGTACGGACGCCTCTCGCGACGGGCCGAGATCCAACAGCGACTCGTCTCCTCCTCCGCGGTCCGACATCGCCCCCGCACGGGCGGTGAACGCTGGCTCCTGCGCGGCAACCTGCTGCTGGCCACGGTCCTCGTCCTCGCGCCGATCGCCGTGCTGATCGAACGGTCCGTCGTCACCGCTTCCGGTTACGGGCTGGGGAACTGGTCGCGGTTGCTCTCCCGGCAGCCGACCTCGGTGCTCGCCGTCCCGGCATCGGAGGCCGTCCGCAACTCCCTGCTGTTCGGGGTGAGCGCCACCCTGGTGGCGCTCGTCCTGGGCGGTCTCGCCGCTACCGCCGCGACGCTCGGCCGAGGCCGTGTCACGGGCCTGCTCGACCGTGCGCTGATGGTTCCGCTGGGGACCTCGTCCGTGACGGTCGGGTTCGGCTTCCTCATCGCGCTCGACCGTCCGGTGGATCTCAGAGGCTCGGCGTTCCTCGTGCCGCTCGCCCAGGCGTTGATCGCGACCCCGTTCGTGGTCCGGACGCTCCTTCCGGT
This sequence comes from Nitriliruptoraceae bacterium, assembly GCA_040904745.1. GTDB lineage: Bacteria > Actinomycetota > Nitriliruptoria > Nitriliruptorales > Nitriliruptoraceae > T1Sed10-7. The sequence goes on along the minus strand of JBBDSW010000080.1, from coordinate 6,122 downwards.
GCTCCGATCGATCGATCAACGGCTGCGCGAGGCCGCCGCCGTCCTGGGGGCCACACCCTCGCGCGTCTGGCGCGAGGTCGACCTCCCGATCGTCGGTCGGGCGCTCCTGGTCGCGGCAGGGTTCTCGTTCGCGATCGCCGTCGGCGAGTTCGGCGCGACCGTCTTCGTCGCCCGTGCGAACCTGCCGACGATGCCCGTCGCGATCTTCCGCCTGCTCGGACGACCCGGTGTGGCCAACTTCGGGCAGGCGATGGCGATGTCGACCCTGCTCGCCGCCCTGACCGCCGCCGCCCTCCTCGCGATAGACCGCCTCCGTGTCGGCCAGGTGGGCCGCTTCTGATGCTGGAGATCGCGGGCGTCACCCTGGCCTACGGCGACACGGTCGTGGTGTCGGACCTGACGCTGCAGGCGGCCGACGGCGAGGTGCTGTGCGTACTCGGCCCGAGTGGCTGCGGGAAGTCGACCCTGTTGCGCGGGATCGCCGGCCTGGAACCGCTCCAGGCAGGGACGGTGCACCTCGACGGGACCACGTTGTCCGGGCTCCGTCCGGACGAGCGCGGTGTCGGACTCATGTTCCAGGAGCACGCCTTGTTCCCGCACCGCAGCGTCGCGGACAACGTGGCCTTCGGTCCGCGCATGCGCGGGTCCGATCCCGCCGAGATCGACCAGCGTGTGCGCGAGACCCTCGACCTGGTGGGACTCACCGGGACCGGCGACCGCAAGGTCGATGAGCTCTCGGGTGGTGAACGGCAACGGGTCGCCTTGGCCCGCGCCATCGCGCCCCGACCGCGGCTGTTGATGCTGGACGAACCACTCGGCTCGCTCGATCGCGCCCTGCAGACCCGGCTGCTGGCGGACCTCCCGGAGGTCTTCGCGGAGCTCGGGACCACGGTCGTCTACGTCACCCACGACCAGGACGAGGCCCTGTCGCTGGCGGATCGGGTGGCGGTCATGCGAGCGGGCCGCATCGTCCAACAGGGAGGTCCGAGCGAGTTGTGGCACGGACCGTCGACACCCTTCGTCGCCCGGTTCCTCGGCCTCGAACACCTCATCGAGGTCGAGGTCCACGCAGCGACGGTCAGCACACCCTGGCGCGAGCTCGACCGGTCCGTCGTCACCGACGCCGGCGCCGGACCCGGCCCTGGGCTCGCCGTGCTGCTCGCCGATGCGCTCCGGCTGGCGAGCCGATCGGCACCGACGCTGCCCCACGAACTCACGCTCACCGGGGAGGTCATGAGTCGCCGGTTCCTCGGCGATCACGTGCGCGTCCGGGTGCACACCGCCGATGGGCGCATGCTCGCCGTTCCCGTGTGGCGAGGTGCGGTGCCGGAGCTCGGGGACGAGGTGGAGCTCGCGCTCGACCCCGGGAGGATCCACCTGCTCGCCCCGGATCCGGACCGCTCGGAGTAGCGTCGGGGGCACCTTCGTCTCCACCACCCGGAGGACCGATGGAACGCTCGACCCGCGAGTTGGTCGAGACCGTGCCGCAGCGTGGGCGCCTCGACACGATCCTCCTGAGACCCGAGCGTCGCGGGACGCCGGTCGCGGTGCGAGCGGTCGAGGTGCTCGCTGGCCTCGGCCCCCGCGGCGATCACCGCACCGAGGGCCGCCGACCCGATCCCTCGGCCAAGCGACAGATCACCCTGATCCAGGGCGAGCATCTCGCGGTCGCCGCCGCGCTCCTCGGACGCGATCACCTCGACCCGGCGCTCCTGCGCCGGAACCTGGTGATCACCGGCATCAACCTCGCCTCCCTCGAGGATCGACGCTTCCTGATCGGCGAGGTGGAGTTCGCCGGGTCCGGTTGGTGTCACCCGTGCTCCCGGATGGAGGAGGCGCTGGGGGAAGGTGGCTTCCAGGCGATGCGCGGCCATGGAGGACTCACCGCCCGGGTCCGCACGTCAGGGCAGCTGCAGGTCGGCGATACGGTGATCGCCCTGCCCGGAGAGGACTCCGGAGACGACCACGATCCCGACCGAGCCAGGAGCAGCGGCCATGCCGACTGAGTACCCGAGGAGCGACGTCGACCGCATCCTCTCCGGGCTCCCCTTGGAGGACCGGATCCGGCTGCTCTCCGGGGCCGACAAGTGGCACCTCGCAGGCGTCCCGAGCGCGGGATTGCCACCGATCATGGTCGCCGATGGTCCCCACGGGCTCCGCAAAGAGGCCGACGGGGGCGACCACGCCGGCATCACGGGTGCCGTGCCAGCGACCTGCTTCCCGACCGCGGTCACCCTGGCCGCCAGCTGGGACACCGAGCTGCTCACCGAGGTCGGACGGGCGCTGGGTCGTGAAGCTCGGGTGGAGCAGGTCGCCGTGCTCCTCGGGCCGGGCGTGAACCTCAAGCGTCATCCGGCAGGTGGCCGCAACTTCGAGTACCTGAGCGAGGACCCTCTCCTGGCTGGGCGCCTCGCGGCCGCGCTGATCACCGGGATCCAGGACGAGGGGACCGGAGCCTGTCTCAAACACCTCGCGGCGAACCAGCAAGAGACCTACCGGATGGTGATCGACACGGTCGTCGACGAGCGGACCCTGCGGGAGCTGGAGCTGACCGCCTTCGAGATCGCGGTCCGCGAAGGTCACCCTTGGACCGTGATGACGGCCTACAACCGTCTGAACGGCACCTACTGCTCCGATCATGCGTGGCTGCTCCAGGACCTCCTGCGCGAGACCTGGGGTTTCGACGGGCTGGTCATGAGCGACTGGGGTGGGCTCAACGACCGCGTGGTCGCGACCCGGGCGGGCTGCGATCTCGAGATGCCAGGCAGCAACGGGACGTTCGACGCCGAGGTCCGTAACGCCGTCGCGGCTGGGGAGTTGGACGAGGCCGCGATCGACCGCTCCGCCGCGCGGGTCATCGAGCTCTCGATCCGCGCGGCAGCACATCGGGACGCCGAAGCCACCTTCGACCGCGCGGAGCACCACGCCCTGGCCCGTCGGGCCGCTGCTGCCGGCACCGTCCTCCTCACCAACGACGGCACGCTCCCCCTCGACCCGGATCCCCTGGCAGACGTCGACACGGTGGCCCTCATCGGCGCCTTCGCGAGGAGTCCCCGGTTCCAGGGAGCCGGCAGTTCCCAGGTGGAGCCGACCCGACTGGACGACCTCCGGACGTCGCTGGGAGCGCGGCTCGACGATCGCGCACGCCTGGAGTACGTGCCTGGCTACGACCCGGTCACTGGCGCCACGACCGACCAGCTCATCGCGGACGCGAGCGCCGCCGCGGAGCAGGCCGGGGTCGCGATCGTGGTGGCCGGGCTCCCGGGACGCTACGAGTCCGAGGGGTTCGACCGCAGCCATCTCGACCTCCCCGACGGTCACACCCGGCTGATCGAAGCCGTCCTGGCGACGGGGACCCCCACGGTCGTGATCCTCCAGAACGGGGCGCCCCTGCTGCTGCCCTGGAGCGACCGGGCGGCAGCGATCATCGAGGCCTACCTCGGCGGGCAGGCGGGCGGTTCGGCACTGGCCGACGTCCTCACCGGTGCAGCCGAACCCGGCGGCCGCCTCGCAGAGTCCTTCCCCGTGGCCGCGAGCGATCTCCCGGCCGATGCGTACTTCGCTTCTCACCCGAAGCAGATCGAGTACCGCGAAGGACTCCTCGTCGGCTACCGGTTCCACGACACCGCCGGGGTTCCCGCGGCCTTCCCCTTCGGGCACGGGTTGAGCTACACGAGCTTCGTCTACGAGGATCTCGACACCGAGCAGGACGGCACGGACGTGACGGTGTCGGTGACCGTCCGCAACACCGGTGAGCGGGCCGGGAGCGAGGTCGTACAGCTCTACGTCCGTGCTGTTGACTCCTCGGTGTGGCGCCCGGACAAGGAACTCAAGGGCTTCGCGAAGGTCGCCCTGGAGCCAGGAGAGAGCGAGCGGGTCACGCTGCCACTGGACCGACGTTCCTTCGCGACCTACGACGTCAGGCAGCGGGCCTGGCTCGTGGAGGCCGGCAGCTTCGAAATCCTGCTGGCCGCCTCGTCGACCGATGTCCGGCTACGCGCGACGGTGGCGATCGCATCCGAGGACCAGCCGACGCCGGTGACGGCGCCGACCGGGTGGACGGCCGACGACACCGAGTTCGCGGCCTGGCTCGGCACCGAGGTCCCGACCCCCGATCCGGTGCAGCCCTTCCACCGCAACACCCCGGTCGCCGACCTGGACGCCACCCCCCTCGGGCGTCGGATCCGTCAGCTGTTGACCACCGCAGCCACCCGGGAGGTGGCGCGGACCGTGCCGGAGGACGACGCGGCCACCCGTCGGATGTTCGAGTCGGTCATCTCCGAGGCCCCACTACGCGCGCTCCCGCTGATGGGCGGGGGCCGCCCGCCGCTGAAGGCCATCGATGCCCTCGTGGGACTCCTCAACGGCCGCGTGCGCGGCCGTGTCTCCGAGGTGATCGACCAGCTCGCAGCCCGCCGGGATCAGTAGACGGGGATGGAGCTGTCCACCTGACGGCTGTAGGCGTTGATGCCGCCACGCATCGAGCGGGCGCGGAAGCCGGCGCCGCGCAGCAACTCGGTGGAGTCGAGCGAACGCACACCCGACTTGCAGTGGACGACGTACTCCTTGGTGGGATCGAGTTCGGAGAGCTTGCCAGCCAGGCTGTCCTTCGGGATCAGCGTGGAGTCCGGGATCCGGTTGATCTCGTACTCGTGCGGCTCCCGGACGTCGAGGAGGACCACGTCGGGCTTGTCGGCGATGTCGGCGTACTCGGTGGGCAGGATCTCCACGTCCACCAGGGACGCATCCACCTCGACGGCACCGTCATGGGCCGGCATGCCGCAGAACTCCTCGTAGTCGATCAGTTCGGTGACCGTGGGTTCGTCACCGCAGACCGGGCAGCCCGGGTCCTTGTTGACCTTGACGTACATCCACTCCTGCGCGAGCGCGTCGTAGAGCCCGAGCCGCCCGATCATCGGCTCACCGATGCCGGTGATCAGCTTGATGCCCTCGATGCCCTGCGCCGTGCCGATGTGGCCGGCCATGATCCCGAGCACACCACCCTCGGCGCAGTTGGGCACCATCCCCGGCGGCGGGGGTTCCGGGAACATGCACCGGTAGCAGGGGCCCTCCTTCGCGTAGAAGACGCTGAGTTGCCCCTCGAAGCGGAAGATGGAGCCGTAGACGTTCGGGATCCCGAGGAGCACGCAGGCGTCGTTGACGAGGTAGCGGGTCGGGAAGTTGTCGGTGCCGTCGATGACGAGGTCGTAGCCAGCGAGCACCTCCAGCGCGTTCTCCGAGGTCAGGAACGTACGGTGTTCGACGACCTCGACGTGGGGGTTGATCTCCTCGATGGAGGCCCGCGCCGAGTCGACCTTGTGGGTGCCGATGTCGGAGGTCCCGTGGATGATCTGCCGTTGCAGGTTGGAGGCATCGACCACGTCGTCGTCGACCAGGCCGATCGTGCCGACCCCGGCAGCGGCGAGGTAGAGAGCCAACGGCGAGCCGAGACCACCGGTGCCCACCAGGAGCACCCGGGCCGCCTTGAGGCGCTCCTGCCCCTCCATCGCGACGTCGGGGATGATCAGATGGCGCGAGTAACGCGCGATCTCGTCGTGGGACAGCGGTGCACGACGATCGACGACGGGACGAACCACGCGAGGACTCCTCAGGCAGGTTGTGGACGCACGGGGTGTGGCCGGCGAGTGTGCGGTGTCGCGCGTCCCGTACCCGGGCGGGACAGGGAGAACAGTGCGAACTCAGACGTTCATGCCCATCGCCCGGAGTTCCTCACGGACGTAGTCGGCGATCATGTCGGTGGCCCACGGCGGGGTGAAGGTGAACTCCACCTCGACCCGGTCCACGCCGGGCATCGCACCGAGGATGACCGAGCACTGCTGGTGGATCACCTCGGTCAGGGGACAGCCCATGGAGGTGAGCGTCATCAGCACGTGGGCGTAGCCGCGCTCCGGCTTGGTGACCTCGTAGACCAGGCCCAGATCGACGATGTTGTAGCCGATCTCCGGATCCACGACGGCCCGCAGGCCGTTCATGAGGTCCTCCGAGGACGGCATCCCGTCCTCCTCCAACGGCAGATCCTCGAACGGGTGCCGTTGGCGGGGGCGCTCCTCGGCCGGCGCCTGGCCGTCCGCGGTGTCGTAGGCCGGGACCTCCTCGTCCGG
>JBBDSW010000079.1:0-1201 GCA_040904745.1 Nitriliruptoraceae bacterium | reverse complement strand
TGAGCACGTTCTTCTGCAGCAGCGCGAAGAAGCTCTCCATCGCGGCGTTGTCGCCCGCGGAGGACACCCGACCCATCGATCCGATCAGCCCGTGAGCACGCAGGGTGCGCTGGTAGCGCCGAGAACGAAACTGGCCGCCCCTATCCGAGTGAACGACCACGGTGCCGGTCGGTCGGCGTCTGGCGATCGCGGTGCGAAGCGCCGCATCGGCCAGCTGCGAGGTCATGCGCGGCCCGATCGCATACCCGACGATCCGGCGGGAGCAGACGTCTTTGACCGCGCAGATGTAGAGCTTGCCCTCGGACGCCTGGATTCCATGGGTCGTTGCAACGGGATGGTCACTTGGAGTCTAGGAGGGTGCGCTGGCGCTCGGCTGGTGTGTCCCAGTCGAGCGCCTTTCTCGGGCGACTGTTCAGTTCGTCGGCGACGTGCTGCAGGTGCGCCGAGGTGTGTTGGGAGAGGTCGCTGCCTTTGGGGAAGTACTCGCGCAGCAGACCGTTGGTGTTTTCGTTCGTGCCGCGCTGCCATGGGCTGCCTGGATCGGCGAAGTAGACGTCGATCCCGGTCGCACGCCGGAACGTTTCGTGCTCGGACATCTCGGCTCCTTGGTCCCAGGTCAACGTGCGACGTAGCCCGGCGGGCATGTCCTTCATGGTCGCGACCAGACCGTCCCGCACGGTGTCAGCGTTGTGGTCCGCCTCGAGGTGCACGAGGTGAACGAACCTGGTGGAGCGATCGACCACCGTGCCGATGGCGGAGCGGTGCATGGCCCCGACGATGAGATCTCCTTCCCAGTGCCCGGGGACCTGTCGCGTCTCGGCCTCGGCCGGTCGGTCGTGGATCGAGCGCATGGGTTCAACAAACCGCCGGCGGCGTGAGGTCAGCTTGCGGTGGGGCTGCCGGCGGGTGCGGCGTGTCCGGGTAACCAGGGTGCGGTCACGGCCGAGCCCGTGGGGACCGTCGTCGTAGATCGCCGCGTAGATCGTCTCGGTGCAGGCCCGCATCGTGACGTCGACGGGGAAGTCCTTGGCCACGCGTCCGCTGATCTGTTCGGGCGACCACCGCTTGCGCAGACCGTCCTCGACATAGCTCCGGAGCGATCCGCTGGACAGGACCTTGCGAGTCTTGTGTCGAACTCTTCGTGAAGCCGCCAGCCGGTGCGCTCCGTAGGGGAGGTAGCCGAGGTGCTGCTGGGAGTTGC
>JBBDSW010000078.1:0-1223 GCA_040904745.1 Nitriliruptoraceae bacterium | reverse complement strand
CTAGTAAGACCTGGGTAGGTCTTGAGTGCCGGCGGTTGGTCTTGGTAGGGCCGGTTCGTAGGTTGGCTTCCGGTCGTGGGCCTGGTGGGACGATTCAGCCTTGAGGGGCCTTCGGGTCGCCTCGTCCATTAGATCGTGTCGTCAGGTCTGCGGCCGGGATCGACCCGGTTCAGACAAGTGCGGGCGCCGGAGGGCGTGCCGCGGTTTCGCCACTAGCGTGGTGTTGGTCTCCTCGAACGGGTCCCGGCCGAGCAGCTGACAGCCCCGGTGTCCACGACCTCTGTCGCTGATGGATCGAGCAGGAGGACGACGATGGGCACGACCTCGATCGGGGTGGATTTGGGGGTGACCTCGGCCAGTGATGTCGCGGTTGCTGAGGGCATGACGGTGACCGCCTCGCGGAAGGTGGCCTCGACGCCGGAGGCGTTGACGGCGATGTTCACGAAGTTGGGTGCGGGCGGTCCGGTCAACGTGGTGGTGGAGTCCACCGCGATGGCGTGGTTCGTCGCGGCGGTCGCGGTGCTGCGTGCGGGGATCGACGCGAGGGTGTTCCGGGTGTCGGGGACCAAGGCGGCGGCGTTGCGCAAGTTCTATCGGGCGCACACCAAGACCGACCGGATCGATGCGCGGGTGCTGGCCCGGATGCCGATGGTCGACGACGCGCTGCATGAACTGGTGCTGCCCGACGCGGGTGAGCTCGCGCTCAAACGGCTGGTGGTGCTGCGCAACAAGCTGGTCGTCGAGGCGGTCAAGGTCGGTGATCGGGTGCGTTCGACGCTGCACTGGGCGGCGCCCGGGATGCTGTCGGGCCGGGAGTCGATGACCGACGGGTTCGTGGCCGTATTGGTCCGTTGGCCCGATCTACGTCGTCTCGCCGACGCACGGCCCGCCACGATCGCCAAGGTCGGTCATCTCTCGCAGGCCCGGGCGGAGAAGATCCGGGACGCCGCCGCCGACGCGGCCGTCTTCTATGACGGGCTGGTCGACTTCGACGCGCTCGCGGTCGAGTTCGAGATCGCCGCCGGCCAGCACGCCGCCCTCAAAGCCCAGGTCGCCCGGCTCGAGCAGCGCATCACCGTCCTGCACGACCAGCAGTACCCCGACGACCTGCTGCTGAGCGTCCCAGGGGTCGGGCCGGTCATCGCCTCGGTGCTCCGCGGCCACCTCGGCAACCTCGAGAGGTTCACCAACCTCGCGGCGTTGCGGGCCTACACCGGACTGGT
>JBBDSW010000077.1:0-1223 GCA_040904745.1 Nitriliruptoraceae bacterium | reverse complement strand
GCTGCGGTGCTGACCGGCGGTGCACTGATGGTTACCGGCCAGGCGTTCTTCGCCGTCATGCAGCTCGCCGGGGCTGGCCTCCCAGCCCTCGACGCTTGGGCCCTGCTGGTCGTCCCGGTGGTCCTTACCGGCATCGCCGTGCTGTGGCTCGGCCCGGTCGTGCTCTCCGTGGCCGCCGGCCAGCCGGGGTGGATCGGCGCCATCGCGCTCCCCGGCAGGTACGTGGTCTGGCTCCTCGGAGCGCTCGGGACGGACGCGTTGACCGATGGCGCGGTGCTCACGGCGTGGAGGGCGCTCTGCCGGTGTTCAGCTTCGCCGGTGCGCTCTCCGTCGTCGGCGGTGGGCGGGTGTAGCGCCAGCTTGGCGGCGTATCCGTCATCGCGGCGCTCGCCGGAGCTCTCAGCTCCCTGGTGCCAAGCGCGTCCGGCGTCGTACTCGTCGGTCTGGTGGCGGCGGTCGGCTTCCTTGCCTGGGTCTCCGCCCGTCCACCCAGAACATCCAACTCATCGGAAGCCACAGTTTGATCCCCTGCCGACTCAGTCGACGGCGGGTACCCGTTCAACACGCCCGCCATCGCTATCCGCGCGGAAGCCGTGACGATGTGGGTCGCGTCAGCGGCAGCCACCGCGCACAACTGCATCGAGCCACTGGATGGCCGTCTACGGTTCCCAATACTGCCATCATGGCTGCAACCAGGATGATCAGGGTCTCTGACCGCACCCACGATGGCTTTCGCCGCGAGGCGCAACGGCGTGGTGCGACCATCGACGAGGTCGCCGCAGCAGCGCTGCGGGCGCTGCGTCAGAAGGAGATGGGCGAGCAGCTCGCGGCGCCGCTCGATGACGATGAGGCCGAGTGGCTCGATGCGTCGTTGCGGTGACGTCCAGCTCGCAGATCTGGGCGAGCCGCAGGGGCGGGAGGCTGGCTTCGCCCGTCCGGTCGTGGTCGTGACCGCACAGGTGGTCCTCGACCAGGGGCCGAGCGTGGTGCAGGTGGTACCGCTGACCGCCATACTGCGTGGATACCGGTCCGAGGTGACGATCGAGCCCGATCCGGGCAATGGTCTCGAGGCGGTCTCTGCGGCGCAGTGCCAGCACATCCGCGCGATCGCCGTCGAGCGGCTCGCTGAACCGGCCGGCAACATCGGCCCACAGGCTCTCACCCAGATGCGCGAGATCATCGCCGACCTTCTCGACCTCTGACGACCCGCCCCACAGCCGTGA
>JBBDSW010000076.1:0-1265 GCA_040904745.1 Nitriliruptoraceae bacterium | reverse complement strand
TCCCGTCCGGGTAGGTGATGGTGCGGCCGCACTCCACGCTGAAGGCGCCGTCGGGACCCTCGACGTCGAACGGCTCGCTGGTCCAGGAGGAGACCTCCGCCCAGGGGTCGCCCACCAAGGTGAAGGTCACGCCGGTACTGGTGTAGGTGCTCGAGATCGTGATCGGGTGCGGCGCGTCGTTCCGGAACACGACGTCCAGCGAGTTCCAGTTCAGCGTCCCCTCGCGGCACATGGGGTAACGCTCGAAGTAGATCGTGTGCTGGCGGAACTCGAGCAACTCGATGCCGGCGAACCACGCGGTGTTGACCATGGTGGTCGCCAACTGGCTCACGCCGCCACCGACGACGTCGATGATCTCACCGTCCGCGTCGATGAACCCGTCCTCGACGAACCCGCCGTCGCGGGTGCGCTCACCGATCCCGGCGTTGAGTGAGTAGGTCTCGCCCGGCTCTATCACGTCACCATGAACGTAGTCCGCACCCAGGTGGATGTTGGTGTTGCGGGCCTCACCTGGTTGGAGCGGCGTGGTGAAGCTCGCCATCACCGGGCTCGGGCCGGCCATCAGGGCCCCCCGCGTCTCCGGGCCGTAGATCCCGTCGACGGTGATGCCCTCCACCCGTTGGAAGGCGTGGACCGCGTGCTCCGTCGTGTTGCCGTAGATGCCGTCCACAGCAGCGAGGTGGTAGCCGAGCCCGTCGAGCAGGATCTGGAGCTGCCCGACGTGCTCGCCACTGGTGCCGGGTGTCATCTGCATCGGGATCGAGACCCGCGGGACGAGCTCGAGCGCCCGCGCGAGGAACGTGGCCATCTGATCGCGCCGCACGTCCTCGTGCGGGCAGTACGCGAGGCCGAGGGGCCGGCAGCCCCCGGTCACGCCTACGTCGGCGATGGCGTTGATGCTGGTGTGGTGGGCCCCGCTGACGGCGGGGAAGTAGGTCGTGTCGCTGTCGGCGATGTCGAAGGCGCGGTTCAGGAACGACGCCATCTGCGCCCGGGTCATCGGTCGCTCCGGGCAGAAGCTGTCGGCGGTGCAGCCCTGGGTGATACCGGCCTCGAACAGCGCATGGATGTTGTCCGCGTGCTCGTCGTCACCGGCGACGTCGCTGAAGTGTTCACCCGAGGGTGGCGGGAGCTCCAGAGCGCCGGCGAGGAAGCTCGCCATCTGGGCCCGGGTCACCGAGTCGTCGGGGCAGTACCGGTCCTCCGCACACCCCTCGACGATGCCCGCCTCGTGGATCCGGTCGATCGCGTCGGCGTGCGTCTCG
>JBBDSW010000075.1:1836-7531 GCA_040904745.1 Nitriliruptoraceae bacterium | reverse complement strand
CAGCGCCATCCCCAGCGGCACGAGGACGACGAAGGAGCGGGCGAACCGCACCCCGGCCTGCTTGGCACGGGCGTCCTTGCGGCCCTGGAGGTCGTCCGTCCGGTCGTCCATGAGCGCCCGCAGCCGCTGGTCGACATCGGTCCCGCCGACCTCGTGCGCGATGAGCAGCGTCTCACACACCGCGTCCGCGGTCGGGTCGGCGAGGTGCGCCTTGAGCGTCTGCAACGTCCGATCGAGGTCGGTGGAGATCAGCCACTCGCGTTGGGCGGCCCGGAACGCCGAGCGCATCTCCTCGGGCCCCTTCGCGCCGACGCTGAGCAGCGCCTGGGGGATGGAACGGCCCAAGGTCACGGCCTGGAGGCGGATCTCCTCGATCATCCGCGGCCACGCCTCGCGCGCCAGCTCACGTCGGGCACGGCGACGGTTGCGGGCGCTGACGATCGGGATGGCGGCGGCCGCGAGCCCGACGGCCGCGGCGGTCGAGGCTCCGCCGTAGACGGCGAAACCGAAGGCGCCGGCGACCACCGAAACGACCACCTCGACGGCGAGGAACTCCACGACCCGGACCTGTTCGAGCCCGGCCTGGACGAGGAAGTCATCGAACCGGAGCCGGTGGCGACGGCGACCGATCCCCGGGGAGACGCCGAACCCACCCCAGTGGAACACGAAGGCGGTGTAGAGCAGGAACACGCCGTACGCCGTGACGAGGGCGAGGAGGAAGGCGACGGTCGGCCCGCTCACGGCTGCCATCCGTCCACGGCCGGCACATCCGCAGCATCCGGGACCCCGAGCAGCTCGTGGACGTCGATCCCGACAGCGGCCAGGCCACGGGCGCAGCGCACGGGGACGTTGCCGGTCCAGGTCAGTGGCGCATCCGGCCTCTGGCGGCTGAACAGCTCGGTGACCGTGAAGGCGGTCGCACCGTCACCGGCCTGGCGGTCCTCGACCGCGACCACCTCGGTGATCCGGGGGACCCCGTCGATGCGGGAGCTGTGCACCACGATGTCCACGGCCTCGGTCACGAGCGCGTTCAGCGCGCTCATCGGCAGCTCCGAGCGGGTATCGGCGAGCTGGCAGATGAACCGCAGCCGCGACAGCGCCTGCCGGCACGAGCCCGCATGGATGGTGGTGAAACCCTTGACGCCGGACGACAGCGTCAGGAGCAGCGGGAGCGCCTCCCGGTCCCTGACCTCGCCGACGATGGCCACGTCGGGCGCCATGCGCAGGAACCCGGACACGAGCCGACGCAGATCGATCTCGGGTCGGTCCGACCGTGCCGCACGCGTCTGCATCGAGGCGACGTTGGGCAGCGGTACGTCGACCTCGAACACCTCCTCCGCCGTGACCACCCGGAGGCTCGGATCCAGCTCCGCGGTGCAGCACGACAGGAGCGTCGTCTTGCCGGAGCCGGGCGGGCCGGCGAAGACGGTGGACAGCCGCGCGCGGGAGGCTGCGCGGAGGAAGGCCCCCACCTGCGCCGACATCATCCCGCGGTCCACGAGCTGGTCCAGCGAATGGAACGCCACCCCGGTGAAACGGCGGATGTTCACCAGGAGATGTGCCCCGCGTCCGACGTCGCGATGGACGATGTGGACACGGGCGCCGCCGTCCAGCTGTGCGTCCTGGAGCCCCTCGGACGGATCGAGCTTGCGGTGCGAGGTCGACGCGTCGTCGAGCACCTTGGTGAGGGTCCGGGTGACGTGCTCATCGTCGTGGAAGGCTTCGTCGTGGTATCCGGAGACGCCGGTGTGCCGCTTCACGAAGATCTGATCGGGGGCGTTGATCATGATCTCCCACACATCGTCGTCTGCCAGCAGAGGCTCGAGCGGTCCGTAGCCCACCAGGTTGCGATGGGCCCGCTCGACGACGGACTCCGGGTCGGACAGGTCGTGGTCGCGCAGGCCATGCTTGAAGTCGAGGCTCCAGCGGGAGACCTCCTCGAGGAGGAGCTCCCCGAGCCGTTCGGAGGTGCCCGGACCGTCGAGGTCGAGTGCCTCGTCCTTGGCCCGCTGAAGGACCCGTTGCTCGATGTGGACCAGCGGGGAGGTGAACGTCGTCATGATCCGGGGTGCTCCTGCGCGGTGAAGCTGCTGAAACTGCCGGGAGCGATGCGGGTCAGGAGCTGTTGGTCGGCAGGAGCGGGTGCCTCCGCCCTCGCCCGGATCGCCTCCGTCGCCCGGGCGAGCGAGCGCGCCATGGAGCTCGGAAGCGCGACACCGTCACGCAACGCCTGGTCGACCGGGCGGTCCGGGAGGTGGAGCGGGTTGGCCAGGACCACCTCACCGACAGGTGCGCCAGCCCCGACGAGACCGCTCATCCCTGCCGTGAGCTCCGCCCGGGCGCGGGGTGATCGCGGCCCACGCGCGATGACCGGGAGCAGTCTGTCCGGGGCGACACCGAAGGCCAGGAGTTCGTTCAACGTGCGGACCGCCGCGTACAGCCCCTGCATCCCGGGGCCTGCGACCACCAGCACCACCTCGGCACGCGCCAGCACGGTCCGCGACAGGCGGTTGCGGTCCTCGACATCGGCGGAGCCGGTCTCTGCCTCGCCCTCGACGTCGGCCTCCACGTCCGCAACGACCACATCGAAGGCCCGCTGCAGGGAATCGAGGGTCTGTTCCAACGCCCGCGGTCGCAGCGCCACCCAGTGCCGGGGGCGTCGCAGCCCGAGCAGGACCCGGTAGCCGCGGGCCGGCACATCGAAGGTCTGATCCACCACCGCCGGTGACGACGGCTTCCCGGTGCGGTGGGCCTCGACCAGCTCCTGGATGCTGGGAACGAGGATCCGGGCATCGTGGAGCATCGCCTGATCCGCCGCCCGACACAGATCGGCCAGCAGGACCCCCGGTCGAGCCGCCTGATCATCCGCCTCGGCCGCCAGACCCTGCGCCAGCGCGATGGCGACCGTGGATGCGCCCGTGCCGCCGGGACCGGTCACCGCGACCAGGCCGCCTGGCTCACCGCCGGGCAGCTCGCCGTCGCGGTCCGGGGCGAGGAGCGCCGTGCCCACCGGGGAGGAGGTGGCCTTCAGGATCTCGAGCAGTTCGTCCCGCGAGAACGCCTCGGCGAGCACGGCGGCCGCACCGAGCTCGCGCCAGTCCCGGGTGGTCTCGGTGTCCACGACCAGGACAGCGACACCGAGTTCGCCGGCTTCTGCGATCAGGTCCCGGTCCACCCCGGGCAGACTCCCGTCGACCAGCACCGCGGAGAAGGCCCGACCGGAACGCAGCCGTGCCCGCAGCTCCTGGCTGGAGACGCAACGGACGAACTCCGCTGGCAGCATGGCCGCGGTCGACCACCGACCGACGGTACGGAACCAGTCGGAGCGCGCGCGAGCGAGCCCGAGCAGGACGTAGCGCTCGCGCATCAGCGCTCCTCCTGCTCGGAACGGGCATCGGACGCCGAGGAGGAGCGGGCCGAGCCCGGCCGGTAGTCGCTCGGGACCGCGGTCCCGCCATCGGAGCGGACGGTCGACCGGGCGATGAACACCTCCGCGCTGTGCACCGCATGGCCCACCGCCTGGACCTCTGAGGTACCAGGCACCACGATCGTCAGCGTCAGGTCCGCGCTCGAGCCGAGCGCGCCCCCGTCCGGTGCGGCAACGCGGACGAGCGGCACGCCGCGCACCACGTAGGTGGTGTAGGCCTCCGCTCCCGAGCCGTAGGTGGCCAGCACGTCGATCCGCTCGCCCGGTCGCAGCTCGCCGGCGACCGCGGCTGGGCGGGGCAGGGCGAACGAGAGACTGTGGCCGTCCTCGAGCCCGCCATCGTCGAGCAGCTGCGTCCGCGTCAGGAGGTCACCGGCCTGCAACGGGCTGACGACCGCCTGCCCGATGAGCGTCGAGAGCTCGTCGCTCTCGATCAATCGTTCGGCCACGACGCCGGTCACATCGAGCGCCACGGTGCCGAACCGCTCGCTCACCTCGTCCAGAGATGCGAGCCTCGTCCCCACCTCGACCGGCTCACGGGCTACGACGAAGGTGGCCTTCGGAGCGGCGGTCGCCTCCAGGTAGGCGGCGAACGTCACGACGGCCGCGGCGGCGACCAGCAGCGCTCCGACCACAGCCCGCCCGCCGGGAAGGCTCCGGGCCGGCCGGATCCGACGGTCGCCTCGGGCCTCCCTTGGCCCTGATGTGTGCGGATCCACCTCGGGCCCGATCGTCGTGCTGACCTCGCTCACGTGGTTCCCCGTCCATCCCTCGCGGCGAACCGTTCGCCCTGTACAGCCGTCGGCCCCGACCCGCCCCGCTCAATCGTCGGGCCCCCAGCGCGCACCAGGCGCTCTCGGGCGGAGAGGCAGGGAACGTCGACCAGTCGACGACCACCAGGTACCCTCGACACCCCCAGGAGGGAACGAGATGGCCCGTGAAGAGATCGTCTGGCTCAGCACCAAGGAGGCGGCGCGCCAGCTCGGCATCACGACGCGCACGCTCTACCGGCTGATCGACAGCGGCCAGATCCCGGCGTACAAGTTCGGCCGCGTGATCCGCCTGCAGGAATCCGAGGTGGCGGCGTTCATCGAGCAGGCCCGCATCTCACCCGGGGAACTCGAGCACCTCTACGCCGACGGCAGCGGTCCGGACGAGGCGGAGGACGACCTCTGAGTTCGGGCGGTCCTGCCGCTCACCCGGCGTCGGCGGGTTCGACGGTGCCCGTGGCGACCGGCCAGTATCCCTCCGTGCCCACCGCCACCTCGTAGACCCCACCCGAGGGTTGGACCGCGACGTCCACGCGCTGGTCATCGAAGACGGGACGTCGAGCCCGCCAGGCGAACGAGCGCACGGCAGCTGCGTCGCGCCGGGAGGGCTCCAGCAGCAACAGGGCGAGCAGGGGGCCATGCACGACGAGCCCCGGGTAGCCCTCGACCTGCGTGGCGTAGTCGCGGTCGTAATGGATCCGGTGGGCGTTGTTGGTCAACGCGCTGAAGCGGAAGAGGAGTACCGGGTCCGGCTGCAACTGCAGCCGGACCTCGCCGGGCGGTACGGCCGCGGGATCCGGCGTGGTCCGTGATGCCCGACCGACGTCACGGGCCCGTCGGTAGACGATGTCCTGTTCCTCCACCAGACGCCTCGCACCAGCGACGAGGAACTCCTGCCGCACGGTGGTGAGCAGCAGCGGGCCCGATCCGCCCATCGTGGTCCGGACCGAGCCGAGCGAACTGCGCCGCTCGACCTCGTCGCCGACCAGCAGCGGGGCCGTCACCTCGAGCCGTCCACCGCCGAACATCCGTCGCCGGTCTTGCAGCGGCGGGAGGAACGCGGAGTCACGCAGGTGCCCGTCCTCTCCGAGCGCTGCCTGCGGATGCGGCTCGGCGAAGTGGAACCAGTGCCACAGCGTTGGTAAGGCGTCCCCACGGTCGTTGACCGGGGGGTCAGCATCCAGCAGGGCAGCGAACCCCTGCGACGGCTCGGGCCGGATCACGTCCACGGCGACCGTGTCTTCCGGTCGCCACGTCCGCTCGATCTCGACGAAGGTCTCGGGCAGCGCGCCGTCGGGCATCACGGGGTCCACTCTGCAGGCTGACAAGACGTCGGTCATCGGTGAGCCTAGGCAGGCTCGGTCGGGCTCTTGCCGCCCGAGCCCGAAGCCGTCACCGTTGATCGTCGGGTCGTTCCTCGAGGATGATCTCGCACAGCGCCGCGGTCGGCAGGTAGACGACACCCTGGTCCCCGGCATCGACCTGGAGGGTGATGAC
Source organism: Nitriliruptoraceae bacterium (assembly GCA_040904745.1). Lineage (GTDB taxonomy): Bacteria > Actinomycetota > Nitriliruptoria > Nitriliruptorales > Nitriliruptoraceae > T1Sed10-7. The sequence goes on along the minus strand of JBBDSW010000075.1, from coordinate 1,837 downwards.
G
>JBBDSW010000075.1:0-1736 GCA_040904745.1 Nitriliruptoraceae bacterium | reverse complement strand
GGTCGGCAGGTAGACGACACCCTGGTCCCCGGCATCGACCTGGAGGGTGATGACGTCTTCGCCGAGGCCCAGCACGCGGCCGGTCAGTGGCTCGTCCAGTCCCTCGAGTCCGAGCGCCACGCGGGTCCCGTCCTCAGCGAGCCGGAGGAGGATCTCGGGCAGGGTCCGTCCCACCGATCGGTGCCGGTCACCCGTGGCAACCGGTGCCCGCAGGCCCGGTTGCGGGCGCACGGCGCGGATCGCCTCGCGCAGCAGTAGCGCGACCGTCCCCCCGCTCGTGCGGACCGCCACGTGGTCCACCCCGATGGCCTCGATCGCACCGCGGTAGGCCCGTCCGCCGTCGAGCCGGACGACCGCGGCGATCCCACGCTCGGCCAGGTCGTGCAGGGTCCCGGCCCAGGTGGCGATCTCCGCCGCGCGTTCCGCTCGGGAGCGACCCTCGGCGCGCGTCGCGATCTCCTCGGCGAGCCGCGCATCGTCGGTGAGATCGAGGTGGGGATCGTGCTCGCCCGGACGCCGACTCACGGAGCCACCGCCGACGGGACGAGCAACTCCTGACCGGGGAGGATGAGGTCCGGATCGTGCGGATCGACCAGCCGGTCCCGGTTCACGTCGATCAGCCGCTGCCAGAGGGGAACCACCTCGCTGTCGCTCGGCACACGACCGAGTGCGACCGCCAGGTGCTCGCGCGCGATCCGCCACAGCGAGTCCCCCGGCCGAACCAGGTGGATCGCCTCCGTAGCCCGGAGCGGAGAGGCAGAAGCGGAGCTGGCGTCTTCGTCGGCGATGGCCCCCCGCCAACCCGCGGCGGCCACCTCCCACGGAAGGACCGGCTCCTCGCCAGCCGGTGGCGCATCCGGTGCTGCAGTTCCGAGGGCCGGGTCGAGCGCGATGGGGATCTCCGTCCACGCGCTGGCCCCGGGTGACCCCGCGGCCGTCGGCGGAGCGGTGGCCAGCGCCGACGTCGGGGCCATGGCCATCACCGTCGCCATCGATACGCCGGCGGCCTGTTGGACCAGTCGACGAACGACGGGAACGGTCACGCGATCGAGCACGGCGACCACGCGCTCCACCCGGAACCACCGCATGAGGACGCCGATCCCGGTGACCGCGACGAGGTACCAGCACATCGCCAGCACAGCCACCCGCAACGCCGCGAACGTCGCGATCAGGGGGTCGCGCTCGGCCATCCACCCTGCCCACCGGAGGGGTTCGAGCGGCGGTGCGGCCAGGACCCCCTCACCGAGCGCGTGCAGGCCGAACGTCACCACGACCAGCATGGCGCACCATGCAACGAGGATCCCGCGTCTGCCCATCATCTCGTTCCCGTCGGCCGCACCGTCAGTAGCTACAGCAGCCGATCATACCTCTCCATGTAACCTCGTGCATCTTCATGCACAGCAGTGCCGCCTGGCCGGATCGCCATCGCCCTCGGTGCGGCCGATGTCGCTGGCTCACACGGTCTCGGGGAACTCCAGCGGGATCTGGGCGAGGTGATCGCGCTCCGCGGGGACCGGGATCGGGTAGTCCCCGCTGAAACACGCCGTGCACAGCTTCTCCCGCTGGTGTGGCGTGGACGCGACCAACCCCTGCAGCGACAGGTAGTGCAGGGAGTCGCAGCCGATGAAGTCGCGGATCTCATCCACCTCGAGGTCGGCACCGATGAGCTCCGCACGGCTGGCCATGTCGATGCCGTAGTAGCAGGGGTTCTTGATCGGCGGCGAGGTGATGCGCAG
>JBBDSW010000074.1:0-7628 GCA_040904745.1 Nitriliruptoraceae bacterium | reverse complement strand
GTCCACATCGTCACGGCCGGCATCGAGAAGCTCGTCCCGACCTACGCGGCCGCCATGAAGCAGGTCCGCCTGTTGGCCCGCTCGGCCACCGCGCAACCGATCACCGTCTACACCAACTTCGTGACCGGGCCACGTCCCGGGCAGGAGCAGCACATCCTCCTGCTCGACAACGGTCGCAGCGCCATGGCCGCCGACCCGGACGTCGCTGCCGCGTTGCGCTGCATCCGCTGCGGCGCGTGCGCGAACGTCTGCCCGCCGTACGGGGTGGTCGGCGGCCACGCGTTCGGGCACGTCTACACCGGTGCCATCGGCCTCGTGAACACCGCCTTCCACCACGGGATCGACGCGGCCGCCGGACCCCAGTCACTGTGCGTCTCCTGCGGGGCGTGCGGCGAGGTCTGCCCGGTCGACATCCCTCTGCCCACCCAGATCCTCGAGATCCGGCGGAAGGTCGCTGAGGCGCGTCCGTCCGCGCCGGCGACCCGGGCGACACGGCTCGCGCTCGCAGCGTTCGGGCAGCGTTGGCTCGTGGACGCAGGAGCCCGCGCGGCGGGGGTCGTCACCACGCCGTGGCGGCGGGACGGGGTCACCGCCCTCCCTCGGGTGGTCACCGGGCGCGGCCCAGCGGCCAAGGCCGTCGGTTGGCGGAGCCCGCCGGCGATCCCGGCGCGGCCGGCACGCTCCCACCTGAAGCCCGGCAAGCTGGCGGAGCCGCCGCGGCTCGCCACCCAGCCGCTGGCCGGCCGTCGCGTCCAGCTCTTCCTGCAGTGTCTGTCCGACCGTCTGGCCCCCGACATCCCCATCGCCACCGCCCGGTTGCTGCGCGCGGCGGGAGCCGAGGTCCACCTCCCCCGCGCACAGCACTGCTGCGGGTTGCCCGCCTACGACGCCGGCGAGCAGGACGCCGCGCGCGACATGGTCCGCCAGACGATGGCGACGCTGGCGGGGATCGACGACGTCGTGACGCCCGCGTCCTCCTGCCTGGCGATGCTCCGTCACGACGCCCCGCACCTGCTGCGCGAGGACCGGGGCGAAGCGGAACGGGCCCAGCAGCTCGCGGGACGCACCTACGACCTGATCAGCTACCTCACGGCCGGCCCTGGTCGGTTGCCGGCAGGCAGCCTCGACGACGGGGACCGCACGCCGGTCACCGTGCACCGCTTCTGCCACTCGACGAACACGCTCGACCGCACCGATGACATCGAACGGCTGCTGCGCGACGTGGCCGGCGTCGAGGTGGTGCCGCTCCCGGAGGCGGCGACCTGTTGCGGGTTCGGGGGATCCACCTCCGTCAAGAACCCGGAGCTGTCCGAGGGCATCCTCGACCGCAAGCTCGGATGCGTGGACCGGACCGCGGCCCCGATCCTGATCACGGACAACCCCGGCTGCATCCTGCAGCTGCGCGGGGGCATCCACGCCTCCGGGCGTGACGTGCGGGTCCTCCACCTCGCCGAGTACCTCGCTGGCCGCCTTCCCGACGCCACCTCGCCGGACGCTGCATGAGGCGCCCCGGACGGTCGCGCCGATCCACGCCCGCCGACCCGCGCGGTCTCTCCCCGGGGGAGACGGCGCTGCTGGCGGTCCTGCGGGAGATCCTCGGTGACGAGGGGCTCCGCGCCGGGCCGCTCGGCCGGGCCACCTACCGGCGCGACGCGTCGTTCCTGAACGCCGACCCGTTGGCGGTCGCCCTCCCTCGGAACGTGGCGGAGACCGCAGCGGTGCTCCGGGCGTGTCGCGACCACGGGGTCGCGTTCACCCCGCGAGCCGCCGGCACGGGGCTCGCCGGTGGCGCCACGCCGACCGGAGAGGGCGGCCGGCGCCCCGTCGTCGTCAGCGTGGCCCGGATGGACCGGCTCCGCGAGCTCGACGTCGCGAACCGCCGGGCCTGGGTCGAGCCCGGCCTGGTCAACGCACGTCTCGGCCGTGCGGCGGCCGAGCACGGCCTGCGCTTCGCGCCCGACCCGGCCAGCCAGATCGCCGCCACCCTCGGGGGGAACGTCGCGACCAACGCCGGCGGGATCCACGTCCTCACCTACGGGGTGATGAGCCAGCACGTGCTGGCCGTCGAGTTGATGGACGCGGACGGCGAGGTGCACCTGCTCGACGGGCGCCGCCCGGAGCAGACCGGGCTCGACCTTCGGGGTGTGAGCGTCGGCGGTGAGGGCACGCTCGGGATCGTCACGGGGGCGTGCCTCAGGCTCCTGCCGGTCCCGCCGGCGATCGGGACCCTGCTGGCCGGCTTCCCCTCGTTGGCCGCGGCGGCCGCGACCGTCAGCGCGCTGGTGACCAGCGATCGGCTCCCGGACGCGGTCGAACTCATGGACGCCCGTGCGGTCTCGCTGGTGGAGGGCTACGCCCATGCCGGCTATCCCGAGGACGCCGCGGCCGTCCTCCTGCTCGAGTACGAGGGGCTGCCGGCCGGGGTGGCCGCCGGCGTCGACACCGCCGAGCGGCTCTCGCGCGAACACGGCGCGAGCACCGTGCTCCGTGCCGAGGACCCCGCCCAGCGGGCCCGCATCTGGAAGGGACGCAAGGCGGTCGCGGGTGCGATCGCCAAGCGTGCCCCCGACTTCTACCTCCAGGACGTCGTCGTCCCACGGTCGCGGCTCGGGGAGATGCTGGACCGGGTGGTCGCGATCGGGGAGCGCGAACGGCTCGAGATCCTGAACGTCGTCCACGCCGGGGACGGCAACCTCCACCCGTTCGTCCTGTTCGACCGGCGGGAGGACGGGGTGCTCGACCGGGTGTTCGCCGTCGGCCATGACATCGTCGCCGCGGCCCTCGAGCTCGGCGGGACCATCACCGGCGAGCACGGCGTCGGCATCGAGAAGCGCGACTTCCTCGCCGACGTCTACAGCCCGGACGACCTCGCGCTCCAGCGGGCCGTCCGCGACGCCATGGAGCCGAGCGGGCTGGCCAACCCGGACAAGGTCCTGCCCACGACCGTCGGCTGCGGTGAGGCGCGGATGGTGCCTGAGGGAGCGTGGGTGTGAACCTCCAGCCGACGACCGAGGACGAGGTGGCCGAGGCGATCGCCGATGCACGTGCCACCCGGCAGCCCGTCGAGGTGCGCGGTGCCGGCAGCGTCCTCGACCGGCTGCCGGCGCACGAGGCACCGGTCCTCTCCACCGCGGCACTGACCGGGGTCGTCGCCCTGGCCGCCGAGGACCTCACCGTGACCGTGCGTGCGGGGACCCCGCTGGACGAACTCGCCGCGGTGCTCGCCGAGCACGGCCAGGAGTGCCCGATCGAGCCTGCCGCGGGGGCTGGGTCGACGGTCGGCGGCCGGGTGGCGACCGCCCTGGCGGGTCCCCGTCAGCTCGGGGCCGGCCGTGTCCGCGACTGGGTGCTGCGGGTGCGGTTCGTGCCCGGCACTTCCAAGCCGACGATGGCGGGCGGCGTGACCGTCAAGGACGTGACGGGCTACGACCTGTGCCGACTGCTCACCGGCTCCTGGGGCACGATCGGCGTGCTCACCGAGGTGACGCTCAAGGTGCGCCCCATCGCCGCCGAGCGGGCCTGGTTCGCGACCTCGACGCCGGAGGTGAACCTGGATGCACGTCTCTACCGGCCAGCGGGACTCTTCACCACGCCGGAGCGCACCCACGTCCTGCTCGAGGGGCACCCCGACGACGTCGCGGACCAGGCGGCGGTCGCGGGGCTCGCCCCGGCGAGTGAGCCGTCGCTGCCGCGCGCCGCGCGTGCATCGGTCGACCCCGCTCGCCTCCATGACCTGGCGGCTGGACTCGATGCGTCCCGCACGCCGTTCGCCGCGCAGGACGGTGTCGGGGTCTGCTACCTCGACGGTGATGCGGAAGCGCTCGCGAGTGTCCGTCGGCACGCCGAGGAGCTGGGGGGCACGCTGCTCGTCCTCGAGCCGAGCCTGGGGCTCGCGGCCTTCGGTCACATGGCAGCTCCAGATCGGCTCGGTCAGCGGGTGCGGGATGCACTCGACCCGGACGGCATCCTCGCCCCCGGGAGGTGGCAGCAGTGACCGGTGACCCGCACGACTCGATCTTCGACGCGGACCTGCTCGCCCAGTGCGTGCAGTGTGGGTTCTGCCTGTCGTCGTGCCCGACGTACGAGACGACCCATCTCGAGGAGCACGGCCCCCGTGGCCGGATCCTGGCGATGCGACTGGTGGCCGGCGGCGAGCTCGACATCACCGACCCGGACGTCGCGGACTCGCTGGAGACCTGCGTCCAGTGCCGTGCCTGCGAGGTCGTGTGCCCGTCGCTGGTCGAGTTCGGTGCGCTGATGGAGACGTCCCGGGCCGAGCTGCAGCGCCGTCAGCCGCCACGGGGCGTGCGTGGCATCGCCCACGCGCTCGGGTTCCGCGCGCTCGTGCGACGCGGGCTGCTGCGGATCGCGGCACTGGCGCTGTCGGTGGCGCAGCTGGTCGGACTGGACCGGCTCGCCCCCGAGCGGCTGCGTCCTGCACGGCGTGTGCGGCTCGCGGATGTGGCCCGCGCCTACCGGACACCGGCAGGCACCCGGGTGCGCGGGGAGGCGTTCGTCTTCCGCGGCTGCGTGATGGACGCCCTGTTCCGTGACGTCCATCAGGCCGTCGCCGATGTCCTGGCGGGACTCGGCTACGCACCGCGGTTCGAACCGGCGCCGCCGTGTTGCGGTGCCCTCCAGATGCACGCTGGACGCGAGGACGAGGGACTTGCTCTGGCCGAGGCGACCGTCGCGGCCTACCAGGGCACCACCGGGCCGATCGTCGTCGACTCGGCCGGGTGCGGCGGTGCCATGAAGGAGTACGGGCATCTGCTCGGGACGGCCGAGGCACGTGCCTTCAGCGCCCGGGTCGTCGACCTGTCCGAGATCGTCGACCCCGCCGAGGTGGCAGCGCGTGCCCGTCCGGTCCCACTGACGCTGGCCTACCAGGCGCCCTGCCACCAGCGCAACGTGCAGCGGCTCGGCGACGTCCCGCTCGAGGTGTTGCGCGCGATCCCGGGGCTCACGATCCTCGAGCCCGATGACGAGCAGCTGTGCTGTGGGTCCGGTGGCATCTACTCCTTCGAGCAGCCCGAGTTCGGTGACGCCCTGCTGGCCCGCAAGGACGAGTCGCTGCAGCGCACCGGCGCGGACGGCGTCATCTCGGGCAACCCGGGATGCGCGATGCAGATCGCACGCGCCGGGTGGGAGATCCACCATCCTGCCCAGTTGCTCGCCCGCGCCATGGCGCATACCGCGCCCGTCGCGGCCCACACGACGGACGGCCGTCACGCGTGAGCCGGTCCTTCGAGCAGCTGAGCTGGGACGAGACGCCGATGGGTGTGCTCGGGCTGCGCCGCCGGACGGAGCCGGTGACCGGCCGCGAGGTCTACGAGGTGAAGCTCGGCGACGAGTACCTGATGTCCAGCGCGTTCACCGTCGCCGAGATCGCGCTGGCACGGCTCGGCCTGGAAGCCCATGCCGGGGACGCGCTCGACGTGGTCGTCGGCGGGCTCGGTCTCGGCTATACCGCTCAGGCGGCGCGGCAGGACGTGCGGGTGCGTTCGCTCGTGGTCGTCGAAGCGCTGCCGGAGGTCATCGCCTGGCACGATCAGGGGCTGCTGCCCGAGGTCGACGGGCTGGCCGACGATGCGCGCGTCCGGTTCGTCCAGGGTGACTTCTTCGCGCTCAGCGCCGGCGACGGCGGCTTCGACCCGGATGCACCCGGCCGCACGTACGACGTCGTCCTGCTCGACATCGACCACACGCCCCGGCACGTGCTGGCCGAGCACCATGCGAGCTTCTACACCCGGTCGGGGCTCACCCAGCTCCGACGCCACCTCGCCGTCGACGGCGTGTTCGCCCTGTGGTCCGACGACCCACCGGACGAGCCGTTCCTCGCGCTGCTCGGGGAGGTGTTCGCGCACGCCCGGGCGGAGGTCGTCACCTTCCCCAACCCCTTGACCCGGGGGGAGTCCGCCAACACGGTCTACGTGGCCGGCTGACCCACGAGCGAGGTGGGCGTGCCCGCGCGATGGTCCCGCCAGCGGGAGCCGCACGCCCCTGTGGTCCGCGCGAGCTCTGGGCCATGCTCCGGGGACGCGTCCTTCGACGGAGCAGGAGCAGCCATGCCTCGGCGCATCGTGATCATGGGGGCGGCAGGCCGCGACTTCCACCTCTTCAACACCGTGTTCCGCGACGATCCTGCCTGTGAGGTGGTCGCGTTCACGGCGGCGCAGATCCCCGGGATCGACGAGCGGACCTACCCGCGTGCCCTGTGCGGTCCGCGCTATCCCGTCGGCATCCCGATCCGTCCCGAGTCCGAGCTCGAGGATCTCATCCGCCATCACCGGGTCGACGAGGTGGTCTTCGCCTACTCCGACGTGTCCCACGAGGACGTGATGCACGTCGCCTCACGGGTGCTGGCCACCGGCGCGGACTTCAAGCTGATCGGCCCTGCTGCCTCGATGCTGCACTCGGCCAAGCCGGTCGTCGCGGTCTGTGCGGTGCGCACGGGCTGTGGCAAGAGCCAGACGAGCCGCCGGCTCGGACGCCTCCTCATGGATGCTGGGCTGAGGACCGTGATGATCCGCCATCCGATGCCCTACGGGGACCTCGAGCGGATGCAGGTCCAGCGCTTCGCGAGCCTCGCGGACATCGACGCCTCCGATCCGAGCCTCGAGGAGCGTGAGGAGTACGAGCGGCCGGTCGCGATGGGCATGGTCGTCTACGCCGGTGTCGACTACGCGCGCATCCTCGCAGCCGCCGAGCAGGAGGCGGATGTGATCATCTGGGACGGCGGCAACAACGATCTGCCGTTCATCGAGCCGGACGTCCTCATCACCGTCACCGACCCGCTGCGACCCGGCCACGAGCGTCGCTACCACCCCGGCGAGACGAACCTCAGGATGGCCGACGTCGTGGTCGTGAACAAGATCGACACGGCCGAGTCCGACGACGTCGCTGCCGTGGTGGCCGCCATCGAGGAGCTCGCTCCCACCGCGACGATCGTGCGGGCCGCCTCACCCGTGCAGCTCGATGCGGGACCGGATCTGACGGGGGCATCGGTGGTGGTCATCGAGGACGGGCCGACCGTGACCCACGGCGAGATGGCCTACGGCGCCGGCACGGTCGCCGCCCGCGCCGCCGGGGTGGCGACGCTGATCGACCCCCGTCCGTTCGCGGTCGGCACGATCGCCGACGCCTACGCCCGGTACCCGGGCATCGGCCCGGTGCTGCCCGCCATGGGCTACGGCGGACAGCAGATCCGCGACCTGGCCGAGACCCTGCAGGCCATCCCCTGTGACGCCGTGATCATCGGTACTCCCTTCGACCTCTCCCGGGTCGTGGACGTCGGCCATCCGGTCCGGCGGGCGAGCTACGAGCTCGAGGAGCTCGGTCGGCCCGATCTGCACGACGCGCTGGCCGAGCACCTCGCCGCGTGGTGTTGACGCGCTCGACACCGCCCTCCGCGCCCGCGCTCCGCCCCTGGCCGGAGAGGAGCCTGCAGGGATCGCGCTCCAGCACCGCCCCGTGCGGTCCTCGTAGCGCCGCATCTGCTGACCGCACGCTCGGATGGCCGGTGCAATGACGCCGCAGGCGGCGTCGTCTTCGGTGGTGGGTACGGCCGCAAGGCCGGCCCGGTGGGGCGGTCCCGCACCGACCTCGTCCGTCCCGGCGCACCCGCC
>JBBDSW010000073.1:0-1320 GCA_040904745.1 Nitriliruptoraceae bacterium | reverse complement strand
CGGTGACGTAGGCCTCGAGGACGTCGCCCTCCTTGACGTCCTGGAACTTGTCCAGACCGATGCCGCACTCGAAGCCGTCGCGGACCTCGCGGACGTCGTCCTTGAAGCGGCGCAGGGAGGTCATGGTGTCCTCGGCGATCACGACACCCTCGCGGATGACGCGGACGCCGGCGTCGCGCTGGATCTCGCCGCGGGTGACCATGCAGCCGAACACGAACCCGGCGCGCGGCACCTTGAAGATCTCGCGGACCTCGGCCTCGCCGATGATCTGCTCGCGGAACTCCGGGGCGAGCAGGCCCTTGACGGCCCGTTCGATGTCCTCGATCGCCTCGTAGATGATGCGGTAGGTACGGACGTCGACGCCGGAGCGGTCGATCTCGTCGCGGGCGTTGGCGCCCGGACGGACGTTGAACGCCACGATGATCGCGTCCGAGGCCTCGGCCAGCCGGACGTCGCCCTGCGAGATCGCCCCGACACCCTTGGAGATGACCCGCACCTGGACCTCGTCGAGTTCCAGCTTCAGCAGCGCGTCCTCGAGTGCCTCGGCCGAACCGGACACGTCGGCCTTGATGATGACGTTGAGCACGGCCTTGTCGCCGGCCTGGACCGCCGAGGTGAACTCCTCGAGGGTGCTCGGCCGGCGGTCGGCGAGTTCCTTGCGGCGCTCGCGTGCCGACCGGCGTTCGGCGACGTCACGGGCGAAGCGCTCGGCGTCGACGACCCGGAACTCGTCGCCGGCCTCGGGCACGTCGTTGAGCCCGATGATCTGCACCGGACGGGCGGGCAGCGCCTCGTCGACGGCCTGCCCGTTCTCGTCGAACATGGCCCGGATCTTGCCGTCGGCGGTCCCGGCGACCAGGATGTCGCCGCGCCGCAGGGTGCCGTTCTGCACCAGCACCGTGGCGACCGGACCGCGCCCCTTGTCCAGGTGCGCCTCGACCACGCGGCCGCGGGCGTCCTTGTCGGGGTTGGCCTGCAGTTCGAGCAGGTCGGCCTGCAGCAGCACGACCTCGAGCAGTTCCTCGAGGTTGAGCTGTTCCTTGGCCGAGATCTCGACCATGGGCACGTCGCCACCGAAGTCCTCGGCGACCACGTCGTGCTCGGTCAGCTGGGTCTTGACCCGGTTCGGGTCGGCACCCTCGAGGTCGATCTTGTTGATCGCCACGACCATCGGGACCTCGGCTGCCTTGGCGTGCGCAATGGCCTCGCGGGTCTGGGGCATGACGCCGTCATTGGCGGCCACGACCAGGATCGTGACGTCGGTGACCTGGGCACCACGGGCGCGCATGGCGGTGAACGCCTCGTGGCCCGGGGTGTCGA
>JBBDSW010000072.1:0-7921 GCA_040904745.1 Nitriliruptoraceae bacterium | reverse complement strand
GACACGCCGACGCCCGCAGGGAGACCTTCAACGGTGGCCACGAGGGCCGGGCCGTGGGACTCCCCCGCGGTCAGGTAACGCAGTCGGGACACGGACCACCTCGAGCCAGGTCGGAGGGCGGGAGCCTACCGAGCACCTCACCCGAGCCGTGCGGTCACAGTTCGTTCCAGAAGGTGATGACCCACTGGCCGAGGAGGTCGAAGTTGAGTTCCTCGTCGAACTCCAGGCACATCGTTCCGGCGACGCTCGCGTTGTTGCGGCGCACCAACGGGTGGTCGTCCGAGAGATCCTGGACGATGATCGAGCCACGCAGCTCCACCGTGCCCTGGGTGTCGAACTGCTCCCCGACGGCGATGAGACCGGAGTAACTGGACGATGTCTCGCCGCAGGTCCCACCGGTGGCCGTCCCGTTCATGTCGAGATCGGCGTCCGAGAGGAACAGCAGGTTGTGGACGGCCGCCTGCATCTTCGGGTTCCCGGAGATGCTCAGGCTCCCGGACTCGGTCAGGTTGCTCGGGTCCCGCTCGACCAGGACGCTCACGGAGTGCTGCTCCTTCCCCTGGCTGCCCTGGATCGATGCGTCGGCGTGATGGACGTAGTAGACCCCCGACTCGACCGCGTCCGCTTGCCAGGTGTTCTGGCTCGACTGCCAGCGCCAGCCACGGAACCGGGTGTTCCCGCCGGTGCTGAGCCATTCCTGCTCACCGGTGCAGGGTCCGGTCTCGCTCCCGTGGCGCACCCAGCCATCGTTGCAGAGATCCCACCAATCGACCGGCTGGCCGGTGTTCGTGCGGTCCGCGTCGATGTCGTAGTAGGCGCTGGCGTGGATCTCGGGGATGTCGTGCAGCTGGGCATCAGCCTTGCAGCCGAAGACGGCCGTCGAATCGGCAGGGCAGGTGGACTCGGACGTCGTGACGACACCGTGGATGGTCGAGGAGCTCCCGGAGCTCGTGTAGCTCTGGTTGGTGTGCACGTCCGCGAAGCAGAGTTCCTCGTCAGGTGCATCTGGGTCGCAGCCAGGAGCCACGATGGCCGCGTTGCCGCCGATGTCGAACGATCCGTTGGTCAGGAAGGCGAACTCCGGGACGAAGTGCGCCTGATCGATCTGCAGTTTGAGGACACGTACGCGCGACCGGTTGGCATCGAAGCCCGGGACCGCGCTCGCGGCATAGATCGCTTGCGCCGGCTCACCGCTCGCGAGCCTGGGGCGGATCGCGTACGCCTCGCCTTCGACCTCGCTCGCCCAGGCGTCCGAACCTCTGGCGCGATCCAACTGTTCGAGGATCCACGCCTCCTCGGCGTCCACGTTGCCGACATCCGCGTCGTCCAGGACGAAGTCAGACCCGTCGTCGGCCGTCGTGATGTAGTCACCGTCAGCGGCCACGTCGGCGATCCGGCGATCCGCGGACGCCTCGGCCACGTGGAGCGCGGACTCGAAGTCCTGCGAGAACGACGCGGCACGGGTCTCGGAGGTGGCCCTGCTCAGGAACACCACCGTGAGCCCTGCGAGGATCACGACGCCGAGCAGCGCCATGATCATGGCGACCCCGCTCTCGTCGTGCAGTGCTCGGAAACGGTTCATGGCACGTTCCTCAGTCTGATGTTGCCCATGACCTCGACCGAACCGGGCCCGCGGGCGTTCTGGACCTCGAGGTCGAGGAAGATCTCGATCTCGCGTACCGGGTTGGCGTACGGGTCGGAATCCGCATCCGGCGGGATCTCCGGCGTGTATCCCACGAACGGTTCCGGATCGAGCAGGGTGGAGGCCAAGGTCGGGGCGTCCGCAGGGACGAGAGCCTCGCTGCACCCGTCGTCGGCGCCTTCCCAGCGGGCGATGCGGTACCGCCCCGTCGAGGTTCCATCGAGCGCTTCGACGGCGTAGCAGACGACCTCCTCGGGTTGTACGAGCGCGTCCTGGTTCCGGTCCACCCAGAAGTGCAACTGGCTGCCGTCGGAGCCCGCCAGGATCCGTCGAGCTTCACGGACCTCCTGCCGGATGCGGGTGAGGGACACACGCCCGTCATCGACGACCTGCTGGAGCTCCTGCTGATCGGACTCCACGCGCGTGGTCGAGATGACGACGGACGTGATGCCACCCATCACGATGCTCATCACCACGACCGCGACGAGGAGCTCGACGAGGGTGAACCCGCCTTCGTCATCGGTCACGTTCGATCGGAGCTTCATCATCGCTCCTGGACGTAGACGGCGGACGCACGCAGGTGGTTGTCGTAGGCCACGTTGCAGTCCGCCGGAGGCGGGGTGTCGTCCAGGGCGGAGTCGGCGGCATCCACGCAGGTCAGACGGAAGCGGAGGTAGCGGTTGTTGCTGAACTTCCGGGCGTCACCGAGATCCACGGGGATCTCCACGCGTTGCCACCCCTTCGTCGGCGCGGACTGCGATGTGGTGTGCAGGTACTCGAACGGCTGCACGGCCGTCCAGCCTCCGCTCACCGGGGTCTCGTTGCTCTTGAGCTCGTCGAGGTGGAGCTGCCCGGCGACGGGGATGCCGTCGCCACCGATCGAGCCCTGCAGCGCCGCGGGTGGTGCCAGCCACAGCACCACGGTGACGTCCCGCTCGAGCGTCGTGCCCGAGCCGAACTGGTAGTGCCAGATCGCGGTGCTCTCCCCCAGCGCCGGGTCCGACGGAGGCGTCGCGGTGGTGCGCAGGCGCACGCCAGGGAGATCATCGGTAGTGACGACATCGGTCGACCAGTTCGCCTTCGTGGTGTCCTCGTAGTCGTGGGTGCTCAGGAGGTTGACCACGTTCGGGTCCGAGCCATCGGGGGCGAGCGGGCCCATCACCCCGGGCGAGCTGCTGCGCGGGTGTGCCGTGTCGTCCGGCTCCTCGAACAGGTAGAGCGGATCACCGGGGATGGTGGAGTCCGCCGTTGGGTCTGCGAGGACGACCTCGTGGTGCAGTTCCTCGATCTGGCGGTCATCGAAACGTGAGCGCAGGACGATGCGTGCATCCACGGAGGCGGGGAGGTCAGCCACGTCGATCCCGGAGCGTGGCTGATAGCAGACGGTGATCAGGGCGGAGTCACCTGCGCCCACTCGGGCATCCGAGACCGGACGATCGAACCCTGCCTCGAAGGTGAAGCGGTCGTCCTCGGTCGCCGGTGGTTCCCCATCACGGGAGGCGGGCGGTGGGGTCTCCAGATAGGCGGAGACCAACCAGGCATCCTCGAGGCGGTAGCCGTCGAGGCTCACCTCGCTGCTGACCAACTGCCCTGCGTAGGCGGGCTCGACCGCCCAGTCGTAGCTGTCCTCGGCGCCGAGGTTGCGGAGCTGATGCTCGACGCAGCGGCGAAGATCACCTCCGCCGTTGAGGAAGTTCTCGGAGAAACGGACACGTCCGTCCTCGGGGCGGAGCTCGAAGCGTGGCACCGGGAGGCCGCGGGCCACGTCGGTGACCATCGTCTCCTGGATCACGACGCGTTCGTTCGGCCCGTCGGTCCAGGAGCCGACCGCCGTGATGCGCTTCAGCGGAGCCTGGTCGCTCGAGCCGCACGCCGCTCCCTCGAACGTCACGAGGACGTGCACGGTGATCGTGTCCGCGTCGCCGGTGACCCGCTCGAACGGGATGGGATCGGTGCCCACGTCGAACACCAGGCGTTCACCACTCGGGGCCGCATCCAACCCGAAGCAGGTGTCGGTCGCGACCGACGGGGCCAAGCTGGCGGGCAACAGGGCCGGATCGATGCTTCCGGACGCGTGGTAGATGTCGTTGAAGTCCCGGCTGCGGACGTCCTCGATGGCGGCGCTGACGGCGTTGGACGCCTGCTCGCGCGAGCGGGTGTCCCTGAGGGAGGCGAGCGAGCTGATCGCGACGGAGCCCAGAGCCAGCAGCGCGACCGACAGGATGAAGATCGCCATCACGACCTCGATGAGGGTGATGCCTGTCTCATCGCCGCTGAACGCACGTCGCAGCTGCCGCACCGCCACGCCATCCTCCGATGCCGTCGGACGAGGCCCCCGGGACGGGCAGCCTCGCCTTCGTCATCGGCCGAATGGAGCCTGTGCTTGAGCGGAAGCTTCTCGCAACGACCCCTGGGCTACTTCAGCGGGCTCGCACTCGGGCAGAGCCGGCTCTCGATGCCCGGGTCGTCGCCGTAGCGGATGTTCACGCAGTCCCCGTCGAAGCCGAGGAGCGTGAAGTGGGTGGCGAAGGTGTCGCCGACGGCCACCACGTACGTGGTCGAGTTGACCTTGATGCTGGCCGTGCGGGAGTCCCCCGATCCGGAGGTCCCTTCCAGGGTGACGACCTGGCCGTCACAGACGAGCTCCTCTTCACCCGTACACGTCGAGTCCGCATCCGGGGCGGGCGGCGCGATGGGGTCCCCGTTCGTGCCGTCGTCCGGGTCCGTGCTGCCATCCCCGTCGGTGCCGTCGGTGCCGTCGGTGCCGTCCCCGGACGAGTCACCGTTCCCGCCGTTGCCGCCATCGCCCGGTTCTTCCTCGGGGACGACCGGGTCGAAGGGATCGCGCGAGAGGTAGATGTTCTCGGCCACGACCGGGAGCACGACGGCTTCGTCGGTCTCAGCGGCTTCCGGCTCGCTTTCCGACTCCGAGGAGGACTCAGCCATGACCTCGGCGGGGGGCAGCGGAGTGGGGCCGTCGTCGCCAGCCGGACCGGACACTCCGGGTCCGACCAGGGCGACCAGCAGGAGGAGTCCCAACCCGCCGAGGACACCGCTCAGGATGCCCAGGAACGAGGATGACCGGCCCGCACCGCGCACCGGCTCCAGTCTCGTTGCCCGTCGACGGCTCACGGCTGCTCCTCTAGCTCATCTTCTGGGTCGAGATCGTCTCCCTCGGGACCGACCTCACCGTCCTCGAGCGGCTCGCCGTCCTCGCCCACCTCAGGCTCCGGTTCCGGCGGCGGCGGTGCGGCCGGCTGTGCCGTGTAGAGCTGGCCGTTGAGGGCGACGTTCAGCTCCGGGTACTCGGCGCGACCGACGTTGATGTCGTTCCAGGTCAGGCCGCGCGGGGTGATCCCAGGGTCCTCGACCCGGCGCAGGAAGTCCACCACCTGGAAGTAGCTCCCGCTCATCTGCAACGTCACCGAGATGGACGAGAGACCTTCGAGCGCGTCGGGGAGCCCGGCAGGTCGCGCGGTGGAGATCGAGCTCAGGACCAGCCCGGCCTCGTCGCTGGCGAGTTGGAGCTGACGCAGCGCGGATGGCAGGGACGCATCACGTGGGACGATCGCGTTGGCGGCCGCGAGGTCGGCTTCCACCTCCGGCGCCTCGTCACGGACGCTCCGCAACCGGGAGATCTCCGCCTGCAGCAGGGCCTGCTGTTCCTGCTCGAGCGCGATCTCCTCGTCGAGTTCGGCTGCCCGCTCACGCTGCGGCTGGACCGCGAAGAAGAAGAACAGCACCGCGACGAGCAGGGCGACCAGCACGAGGATAAGGATCTGTGTGCGCTTCATCGCAGATCCTCCGGCAGACCGTCCTGGTACCGACCCGTGCGGGCCTCCGGCCCGATGTTCCCATCGACGGAGAACGAGGCGATCGACCCTGCCTCCTCGTCGCCTTCCTCGACGTCCTCACCCGACAGGGACGAGGAGTTGAGGTAGAGGTCCTTGAAGGTGGTGATCTTCTCGAGCGAGAGCAGGACGCGCTCGACGCCGGGGGCGTGCGAGGTCAGGGTGCGTCCGCTGAGGTTGAACGTGCCGGCGCTGCCCTCGGCACCCTGGAGCTGCACCGCGATCGAGTCGAACTGGGTGTCCGACGGCGTCACCGCGGCGAGATCCTGCAGGACGGCGGCCAGCGACACCTCGCTGGCCATCGCCGCGGAGAGGACCTCGTCGGCGCGGTCACGACGATCGGCGAGTTCCACGAAAGCCACGAGCTCGGCCTCCTCGGCACGGAGCTCCGCAGAGATGGCCTGCTCCGCTGCCAGCTCGTCCTCGGCGTTGGATACCTGGTTGGCGAACCACCAGTACACCCCACCCAGCAGGAGGAGGAAGACCACGCCCGCAACGCCAGCGATCGCGCGCTGCCGCGAAGCGCGGCCGCGCTGCTTGGTCGCCTCCGGGAGGAGGTTTACGCGCACGCTCACTCGAGGCCTCCCAACGCGAGGCCGATCGCGGTCGCAAGGCTCGGCCCCACCGCCGCGAGGTCCTCTTCGCCGTAGACGGTGTCCGACGCCTCCCACCGGCTGAACGGGTTACCGACCTCGACCGGCAGCCGGATGCTGTCCGCCAACCGGTCGTTGAGCCCGGCCAGGGAGGCGGCTCCGCCCGTGAGCACCAGGCTGGCCAGACGGGAGCTCCCGGTCTGCGCCTGGTAGTAATCCAGCGAGCTGCGGATCTCGTCGACGAACGCATCCGCCTGTTCGGTCACGATGCGTCCCGCGACGTCCGCGGTCGAGCCGACCCGAGAGGCGCGCTTGATGGCCTCGGCATCCTCACGGTCGGTGGAGAGTCCAGCCACGAGGGCCTCGGTGATCTGATCGCCGCCCATCACCAGGATCCGCACGAAGGTGGGGATGCCGTGCTCGTGGACGACGATGTTCGTCACGCCTGCACCGACGTCCACCAGGACCTGGTTGCCCTGGTCGAGCGTGTGCTCGTCGCCCATCGTCCGGAGTACGGCGAACGGGTTGAGGTCGACACCGATGGGGCGGAGCCCGGCCTCGGTCGCAGCCTCGACGTGGGAGGTCACCATGTCGCGGTGGCCGGCCACCAGCAGCAGCCGCTGCATCTCGGCGCCGTCGTCGGCGGTGAAGTTCGAGACGACGTGGACGTCGAGCTCCGCCTCCTCGACCGGGATCGGGATGTACTCCTGCACCTGGTAGCGCAGGGACTCCCGCAGCTCCTTCTCTTCCATCGCCGGGAGGTCGACCTGGCGGACGACGACGCGCTGGTTGGCGACGCCCAGCCACACGCGCTTGGAGCTCAGCTTCGCCGTACCCACGAGTTCGCGGAGCGTTTCGGCGACCGCCGCAACGTCGAGGATCTCCCCTTCGCTGACCGCGTTCGACGGGAGTTCGATCCCGCCGAAGTTGGTCACCGTCGGGGCCCCACGGCCCGCCTTGACCTCGGCCACCGCGATGGTGCGGGAACCGATGTCGACGCCGATCGCACTGGAAGCCACCTGGATCAACCGTTCGCTTCGTCGGCCGCGACGGTGCCCTCGGCGAGGAAGGTCTCGAGGTCCGCTTCACGGATGCGGTAGTTCTTACCGACCCTGAGCGCGGGCATGTCCCCTGCCTTGATGAGGCGGTACACGGTCATGTTCGACACGCGCAGCACCTCGGCGACCTCCGCCACGGTCAGCAGCGGGCCCCCGACGGGTATCGAACCCTGCGTCATCGGCCTGTCCTTGGTTGATCCCCGCGCGCCGCCCGAGGTGTCCTCGCCCGGTTCCCCACCCGTCTCAGGGATAGCCAAGCTACTCCGTCAGCCTACTTGAGCATCATCACTAACACGGGCCTCACATGCGCGTCAACATCAACACTCGACCCCTCCGGCGACCTACTTGAGAACGACATCGATGGGATTCCTCGGCGGCTTGGTCACGTGAACCGGGCTCACAGGCCCAGAACCGCTCGAACCAGGTCTGTGGAGGCTTCTCCGGCGAGCACGGGGATGAGAGCGCCAACCGCGAGGTAGGGCCCGAACGGGATCCGCGAAGCGAGCTTGGCGCGGCCCGCCAGCACCAGGGTCAGTGCGATGATCACCGCGGAGATGATCGTCCCGTAGGCGAACACGACCAGCTCGAGGCCGCCGAGGTAGCCGACGACCAGGCCGAGCGAGATCGCCAGCTTGATGTCGCCCATCCCGATCCCGGGCTGGCCGCGCAGCAACCGGAAGCTCTCCGACAGGAGGAACATCGCGCCCGGCACCGCGATCCCGGCGATCACCGCCCGCCGGAGGTCGCTCCAGGCGCCGTCAACGGCGGCGGCAGCGA
>JBBDSW010000071.1:0-1341 GCA_040904745.1 Nitriliruptoraceae bacterium | reverse complement strand
GCGGTCGCCACGATGGACACGGTCACGCTGATCCGTTCCGCGATCCGGGGGCTGCTCAAGGCCGCGGACGCGCAGCTTGAGGCCGAGCTGCGGACGGTGCTGTCGGGTAGCGACGATTACGCCTCGGCGGGCAAGCCGGTCTGCGACTGGAACGATGCGGATGCGCGGGCGGTGCTGATCGACCAGCTGGCAGCCGATGGGGTCGCGCTGCTGGGCGTGCTGGAGGGCCGCCAGCTTCAACCCGCGGTCGTGCAGGCGGGCGAGCTGGTGGCCACGGTGATCGGTCAAGACCTCGAGCAGGACGAGCATGGCACGTTCCGGATCGTGCGTGGGGTGGCGACCGACCGGGTGATCTCCACGGTGGACCCAGACGCCCGGCACGGCCGCAAGTCGACCTCGGGCAAGTTCGACGGCTACAAGGGCCACGTCGCGATCGATCCGGACTCCGAGATCGTCACCGACGCTGCTGCGGGGCCGGCCAACGCCGGTGACGGGCCGATGACCGGCCGGTTGACCGCCGACCTCGACCGTCACGACGACGGCGACCAGGCCGGTTCAGGCGACCAGAACCATGATCGTGATGGCCAGCAGGGTCCGGCGGTGTACGGGGATGCGGCCTACGGATCAGGTGACCAACTCGCTGAGCTGGACGCTCGGGGTATCGACGCCAAGGTCAAGACCCAGCCTCCAGCACGCCGCAACGGCAAGTTCTCCAAGGGCGACTTCGACATCGATCTTGGTGCCGACACCGTGACCTGCCCCGCCGGACACACGACCGGGATCGTCCGGGGAGCGGACGGCTCGGGAGTGGCCCGCTTCGCAGACAAGTGCCGCACCTGCCCGCTGCGAGAGCGTTGCACCGACGCGGCCCGCGGTCGTCAGCTCAACATCCACCGGCACGAGGCGCTGCTGGCACGCCAGCGGGCCCGCGGCGCCGACCCCGACTGGGCCAGCGACTACCGCGCGACCCGACCCAAGGTCGAACGCAAGCTCGCTCACCTCGTGCGGCGTGGCCGACGGGCCAGACGTCGCGGGCTACAACGTGTCGATGCGGACTGGAACCTGCTCGCAGGGGCGGTCAACCTCGCCCGACTGGCCGCCCTGGGCACCCACCACACCACCGGAGGCTGGCGGACTGCCCCCGCATGACCCGGCGAGCCGGGCCATGAGCCGCTGAACTACCGATGGCAGCCCCGCCACGCCCGACAGCACCGTCCACCGCGGGACGTTGTCCGTCCGCAGACCACTCCGCAGCCCAACCCAGCGGCCGGTGGGTGCTCCCGCGGAAGCGCCCACCGTCACCACCAGCCTGACAACGCTCGTTCAGCACAGCTCACCTAG
>JBBDSW010000070.1:0-8029 GCA_040904745.1 Nitriliruptoraceae bacterium | reverse complement strand
CCAGACCGCCTGTGTGGAGAGCCGCCAGCGCGTGCGGGGCGCTGACCTCGTCATCACCTATCGCATCCCCGCGGTGGACCCCTGGATGATGTGATCGGCGGCGAGCGTCGGTCCCAGCGGGCCGGCGCGCCGCAGCTCACACGCTGGGCACACCCAGCGGCACCGCAGGGAGACGCACGACGCCCAAAGCGTCGAGCGTCTCCGCGTTGGCGGCGACGAGCTCCGGGCCCGGCTCGACGCCGGCGACCTCGGCCAGCTCGATCAGGGCCCGCTCCGCGAGCGCCCGCTCGTAGTCGGCGTCACGGGTGCGCGCCGCCTCCAGGCTCTGCTCCAGAGCCGAGCGGGCCGCCTCCACCTCGCCGCGTTGCAACAGGGCGTAGCCGCGCACCCGGTGCAGCAACGGCTCCTGTGCTGCGACCCCCTCCTTGGCGTCCGAGCGCCGCACCGCGTTCTCCAACGCCTGCAAGGCCTCGTCCGGCTGTCCGCGCAGCACGTGCAGTTCCGCCAGACGCGCTTCCGCCTCGACGACCTGGGTCCCCGCCCCGGCCTCGTAGGCGCCACGGCGGGCCTCCTCGAGGAGCTCAGCAGCCTCGTCGAACCGGCCGGCTCGGGCCGCCGTCCGCCCGAGGTTCGCCCGCACGTAGGCGATCGCGACCCCGAAGTTCGCCGCCCTGAGCGCCCGCTCCACCTCGCGGAACAGCTCGTCCGCCTCGTCCCAGCGTCCCTGGTCGGCCAGGATCTCGGCGATGTTGTTGCGCCCGAGGGAGGCGCGGATGACGTCACCGACCTGCTCGTTGAGTTCGTTGGCGCGCTGGTAGTAGGCGAGCGCCTCGGTCCAGTTCCCGGCCCAGTAGGCGATGCCGCCCAGGTTGTTGAGCACGCTGGCCTGGTTCGGCAGGTCCCCCAGCTCCTCGTACAGCTCGATGGCACGGGGCGAGTACACGGCCAGGTCCGGCCGGCCCTGGTCGACGTAGGCCCAGTCCAGCAGGCGGTAGGCGTGGGCCAGCGCGTCACGGTCACCGACGGCTTCGGCCTCCTCGATAGCGTCCTCGCACCAGGCGATCGCGTCCTTGGACCGTCCCTGCTCCAGGCGCAGGTGCCCGTACCAGACCATCAGCTGTGCCCGCCGCGAGCGTGCCACCGGGTCTTCGAGGCCCTCCAGGCGCTTGAGCCCCCGGGTGATCGACGCCAGTGCCTGCGAGTAGCGCTTCAACTGCGCCTTGATCTGCGCGCTCTTGAGCAGCACCCCGGACCAAGCGACGGTGTCGTCCGCGAGCTCGCGGCTGGCCGCCGAGTAGGCCTCCCCGGCCTTCTCGATCTCGCCCATCCGCTGGAGCGCGTCGCCGAGCGTCTCGGAGACCCGTGCCACCTCGACGGGATCGAGGTCCTCGACCCGCCGCGCCGCGTCCAGCGCCCGGCCGTAGAAGCGTGCCGCTTCAGCGTTGGCGTAGACCGCGGCCGCCCGTTCGCCGGCGGTGATCGATGCCTCCCAGGCATCCTCGTGCCGTTCGGCGAGGTGGTAGTGGAACGAGAGCAGCTCCACACGGTCATCGCCACTCGCCGCGATCGTGTCCCCGGCGGTGGCGTGCAGTGCGCGACGACGGCGGTAAGCCAGCCCACCGTAGGCCGCATCACGGATCATGGCGTGCCGGAACCGGACGAGGCCGTCCTCCTGGGAGAGGAAGTCGGAGAGCTGCTGGAGCCGGTCGGTCCCGCTGCTGGTGACCACCGCGGCGGCCAGGTCACGCGGGAAGCTGTAGCCGAGCACCGACACCTCGCGGAGCACCTCGCGGAGCTCCGGGGCGAGCCGATCGATGCGGGCCGTCATCAGCGACTCGATCGAGCCGGGAAGCGACTCCACCCCGCCGGCCTCGCGGGCCGCGACCACCAGCTCCTGCAGGAACAGCGGGTTCCCGGCGCTGCGTTCGACCAGTTGGGCCATCTCGTGCGGTGCGAGCGGCGAGGCATCGGTCGCGGCGCTGGCCAGCGACTCGGTCGCACCCGTGTCGAGCGGCTGGAGTGTGATGGTGGTGCTCGGGATCCCCTCGGTGAACGCGGGGTCCTGGTCGCGCCGGGTGACGCAGATCGCCCACGGGTGCTCTGCCAGCTGGGCCCCGATCGCCCGGAGGACGTCCGCCGAGGCTTCGTCCATCCACTGCGCGTCCTCGACCAGCAGGAGGACCGGCCCGTCCCAGCGGGTGGCCAGCAGTTCGAGGACGAGCTCGTGGAGCCGCGGCCGGAGGAACTGCTCGTCCAGGTTCGCCGTCGCCGGGGTATCCGGCAGCTCCGTGCCGTAGGCGATCGCCAGCAGTGGCGCTAGATCGAGGCGGTGCGGCAACCGTTCGCGCACGAGCGCGAGCAGGTCGTCGGCGGCCCGCTGCCCTGAGGCATCCGGCGGGGTCCCGAACAGCTCGCGCAGCAGCTTGCGCATCGAGGCGTACGCAGTGGTGGCACGGTGCAGCTCGCAGACGAGCTGGTGGACGGGGCGATCCGTGGTCCGGTCCCGGAACACCGCCAGCAGGCGCGACTTGCCGATCCCGGCGTCGCCGACCACCTCGAGCAGGTGCCCGGCCCCCTCGGCGGTGGCGGCGAGGACGGAGTCGAAGGTGGCCAACTCCTGCTCGCGGCCGACGAACGGGAGCTCGGCCTCCTCGGCGGTCGGGGTTCTCACCCGCGAACCCGCGACCGGCCCGACCACGGAGGCGATGACCGGCTCGCTCTTGCCCTTGACGTGGAACGGCTCCAGCGGCGAGGTGTCGAACAGCGTGCGCGAGGCATCGAGGACGTCGTCGGTGGCCAGGATCTCCCCGGGGCTGGAGCGACTCATGACCCGGGCGGCGAGGTTCACCGCGTCGCCCATCACGGTGTAGGAGCGACGGAACGGGGGACCGATGTCACCGGCGAAGACGTGCCCGCTGTGCACGCCGATCTGGAGGGGCAGCGGGGAGGCCTGCTCGACGATGCTGCGCAGGGCGAGCAGCATCCGCTCCTCGTCGTTCCCGCGCGAGAACGGCGCACCGGAGGTCAGCAGGACCTTGCCGCCCCCCGCGTCCACGTCGGTGCCGAGGAAGGTGATGTCGTGCTCGGCTGCGGCCCGCTGCGCGATCGCGATCATGGACTCGAGCGCGGTGGCGGTCGCGGCCGGGCCCTCGTCGCGGACGCGACCGTCGATGCCGGTGAACTCGAGGAACGCGACCGTGACCCGGCGGTGCTCCGCGTTCCGCTGCCCGGACCGCAGGTGGTCACGGAGCCCGACGGGGATCGCGGCGAGCAGCGTGTCCGGGTCGGCGTCGCTGCGCTGCGCCGTACCACGGACCAGGATGTCGGCCGCGGCCTCCAGCAGGAAACCCGGCCCCCACGCCTCCCCGACGACCGACGGGTCGAGCCGCTCGGCTGCGGACGGGCTGACCACGATCTGCCCGGCCTTGGCGGCGCTCTCCATGGCCACGGTCTCGGTGGCTCCGGGGCCGCAGACCACCAGCTCACGGTGCGAGTCCCCCACCAGGAACAGGTGCACCGGACCGCTGTGCAACCCGATCGACATCCGCAGCGTCACGGGCCCCGCGGAGGTCTCCAGCTTCCCGAGGCTCCGCAACGAGCGACGCATCCCCGCGGCGGCGCGGGCGCCGCGGGCGGTGTGCGCCGGCCCGGAGAAGAGCAGGAGCAGTGCGTCACCACCGAACTTGAGGAGGCTTCCCCCATCGGCCGAGGCCACGTCGAGCAGATCGGTGAAACAGGCGGAGATCGTGTCGGCCAGTTCCTCGGCACCGATGTGGCCGGCACGGGCCAGCCGCTCGGACAGGTTGGTGAACCCGGAGACGTCGACGAACACCAGCGTCGCGTCGACCTCTTTCCACGAGGTGGGGGTGTCGTCCTGCAGCCAGTCGGCCAGGACGTGCGGCACGTAGGCACCGAGGCCCGGTGTCGCCGCATCGTCCGTCACGCCGGTGCTCAACGACGCGCCCCCAACCCTCGATCGACGTCCGGCAAACTAGCCGGTCACGCCCACAGGGTCCCCGAGATGGAGGTCGCGATCTCGTCCAGATCACCGGGGGCGTACGCGCCGGTGGAGAGGTACTTCCAACCGCCGTCGGGGGACATCGCGACGACATCCGAGCCCTCCGGGAGCCGCGTGCAGATCCGCTGGGCGACGGCGATCGAGGCGCCGGTGGAGATGCCGGCGAAGATGCCCTCCCGCTCGGCGAGCTCCCGGGTAGCGCCGAGCGCCTTGCGGGAGTCGACCTTGATGCGGCCGTCGAGGACGTCGAGGTCGAGCACCTCGGGCACGTAGCCCTCGTCCAGGTTGCGGAGCCCGTAGACCAGGTCGCCGTACTCCGGCTCGGCGGCGTAGATCCGCACGTCCGGGTTCCACCGTTTCAGGCGCCGCCCCACCCCGGTGACCGAGCCGCCGGTCCCGAGACCCGCCACGAACGCGGCGACCTCCGGCAGGTCGGCGATGATCTCCGGCGCGGTGGTCTCGTAATGGGCCAGCGCGTTCGCGGCGTTGCCGTACTGGAACGGCATGTAGACGTCCGGATCGGCCGCCGCCATCTCCCGAGCGACCCGCACGGAGCCGTTGGACCCCTCCGAGGCCGGCGAGTAGACGAGCTCCGCCCCGAACATCGTCAGCAGCTGCCGGCGCTCCTCGGAGGTGTTCTCCGGCATCACGCAGGTCAGCGGATAGCCCTTGATCCGGCACAGGGTGGCGAGCCCGATGCCGGTGTTGCCGGACGTGGGCTCCAGCACGCGCTGGCCGGGCCGCAGCTCCCCGCTGCGCTCCGCCTGCTCGATCAGGTACTTGGCAACCCGGTCCTTGACGGAGCCGGTCGGGTTGTGGCCCTCGAGCTTGAGGTAGATCGTGTAGCCGTCCGGTGACAGGTTCGGCAGTCCGACCAGCGGCGTGTTGCCGATGGCCTGCGAGATGTCACCGAAGCGCACCGGTCAGCCCTGGCCGGGGGCGCCGGAACCACCGGCGACGGCGGGCATGATCGCGATCTCGCCGTCCGTCTCGACCGGGGTCTTCAGGCCGGACAGGTAGCGGATGTCCTCGTCGTCGACGTAGACGTTGATGAAGCCACGGACCTCGCCGTCGTCGAGCAGCTGGTCGGCGAGCCCTGGGTGTGCCTCGGTCAACGAGGAGAACACCTCGCCGACGGTGTCACCGTCGGCCTGCACCTTGGCCTGCCCGTCGGTGTGGCGACGGAGGACGGACGGGATGCGGACGAACGCCATGGGAGGAACCTCGAGATAGCAGGGAGCATGTGCGGAAGCGTGCGGGCCCGGACGGCGGCAAGGTGTCGGGCGCGTAGGAGCGCGAGGGTAGCCAGCAGCGCCGTCAGGCGGCCCGATGAGAGGGGGAACGCATCACCGGCCCGTGATAGTCCCTGCCGGGCGGTCAGCGCGGTGACCGGCGTCCGCGGGTGAGCCTGCCCGGCGCCGCGGCCAGACGGCTGCCGGTCTCGCGCACGCGTGCTTCGGGCAGCTCGCCGTGGTGGCGGAGCGTCGCTCGATCGAGCTGTTCGTGCACCAGGGTGAGCTCCTGGACGGTCAGCGGCGGGAACGCCCGCAGCGGAGGTTCCACCCGGTCGGGGAACACCACCCAGTGCGCACCGTCCCCCGCGGTCCACCTGGCGATGTAGCCGTCGACGTCACGCGCTGCCTGGTAGGCGAGCACGTGTGGGCGGAGCTGCCGATCGAGCTGACGTGCCACCTCGAGGGCGACCGGCGCGACCCTGACCGCGGTACGGATGACCGGGGACCACACCATCAGGCCGCCTCCTCGTCGCGGATGGCCACGGGCCGTTCGACGACCTCGCCGTCGACGATGCGGAAACCCCGCACCTCCGGGTGGTCACGGTCCTGCAGCGTGACGATCAGGTAGGTGGCCTCCGGGTAGGCCGCCAGGCGGATGTCGGTCGCCGACGGATAGGCCTGCGTGTGGGTGTGGGAGTGGTAGATCGCGAGTTCCCAGCCCTCGTCCTCGATCTCGCGCATCGCACGCAGCAACTGCTTCGGCTCCATCGTGTAGTAGGTGACCGAACGATCGACGTTGTCGATCGGGAAGTGCGCGATCGACCCGTCGCCGCGGACACCCAGCAACCCGCACACCTCGTAGGGGAAGTCCGACCAGGCGTGCTCGACGAGACGATCCCACGTCGCCGCGTCCAGCTCGAAGGCAGGCGAGGTGGTCTCGACCCGCTCCATGGCAACCCTCCTCGCCCCGCGGACGAACGGTACCCGAGTGTCGGCTCGCGGCGGCCGGAGGGGTGCCCACGAGCACCACGGTGGTCAGGGTCGGCGTGGACCCGGGATGAAGGCGTTGGTGCGCCGCACGTACTCCTCGTAGCCCTCGCGGCTGCTACCACCGGTGGCCATGTTGCGGTCGGTGAGCGCCACCCCGGAGACCTTCACGATGAAGAAGGTCATGGCCACCGAGCCGACCACGCTCCACCACGCCCCGGTGGGCACGGCCAGGAGGAAGAACGCCCACCACACCAGGGTGTCACCGAAGTAGTTGGGGTGGCGGGTGTAGCGCCACAACCCGCGATCCATGACCTTGCCCCGGTTGGCCTCATCGGCCAGGAAGCGGGAGAGCTGGAGGTCACCGCCGGCCTCGAACACGAACCCGACGCTCCACACCACCACCGCGACCGCCGCGAGCCACCCGAGGTCGGCTGGTTCGCCGAGCAGCGTGGCCGCGAGCAGCGGCAGCGAGATGATCCATGCGAGCACGGCCTGGAGGAGGAAGACGGTGACGAGACTGCGGACCGCGAACGAACCCGGGTTCCGCTCGCGCATGGCCCGGTAGCGCTTGTCCTCGCCCTCTCCCCAGTTCCGCCAGGTGATGAAGGCGCAGAGCCGTACCCCCCAGATCGTCACCAGCGCCAGCGCGAGCCACGTCCGCGCGGTCGCCGGCTCCGCGAAGTGCGCGTAGGTCCAGGCGGCGACGACGAACCCGAGCCCCCACACCCGGTCGACCAGGCTCGCGTCACGCCGGATCACGCTCACGATCCACGTGAGCATCATCATCGTCGAGACGGTGGCCAGCCCCACGAGCCACACCTGCCAGGTCGCCACGTCCGCACTCCTCGCTCGCCCTCGGGCACCGGTCGGTTGCCCACTCCCCCATGTTCGCAGGTCGGGCGCGGTCGGACGGGCGACGTGCGGCCGAACCGGCCAGGTGCGGCCGTAGGCTGTGCCGCGTGCCCGCTCCCACGCCCCCGCCGTATGCCGATCTCGATGCCGTGCGCGACGAGGTGGTGGACTGCCGTGCCTGCCCGCGACTGGTCGCCTGGCGCGAACAGGTCGCCCGTGAGCGGCGGGCCGCCTACCGCGACGAGGTGTACTGGGGCCGGCCGGTACCGGCGTTCGGCGACCCACAGGCACGCGTGCTGATCGTCGGCCTCGCGCCTGCGGCCCACGGCGCCAACCGGACCGGGCGGATGTTCACGGGCGATCGCTCCGGCGACTGGCTGTTCGCGTCCCTGCACCGCACCGGGTTCGCCAACCAGGCCACCTCGACCCACCGCGACGACGGTCTGGAGCTCACGGACGCCTACGTCACCGCGGCCGTCCGGTGCGCACCGCCCGACAACCGCCCGACGACCGAGGAGCGCGACCGCTGCGCAGCGTTCCTCGCCGCCGAGGTGGCACTGCTGCCGTGGCGGGTCGCGGTAGCGCTCGGCGGCTACGGCTGGGACGCGGTCCTGCGCCAGACCGGGTGGGACGGCCGCAAACCACGCTTCGGCCACGGAACCGAGGCGCTCCTGCCGGACGGCCGCATCCTGCTCGGCAGCTACCACGTCAGCCAGCAGAACACCTTCACCGGTCGGCTGACCGAGGAGATGCTCGACGGCGTGTTCCTCCGTGCTCGCGAGATCGCGGTGGACTGACCCCCTCCGGGTGCTCCGCAGTGCAAGATGTTCCCGCTGGGCGGGTTCGACGGGCGTCGGGGGCGCCGCAGGGGCAAGATGTTCCCGCTGGGCGGGTTCGACGGGCGTCGGGGGCCGACCGTGCAAGATGTTCCCGC
>JBBDSW010000069.1:0-8213 GCA_040904745.1 Nitriliruptoraceae bacterium | reverse complement strand
GGTCCACCGTCTGCCGCAGAGGTGCGCGATGGAGACACGGCACATCGGCTCGCTCGCGGTCTCGCTGGTCGGCCTCGGCTGCAACAACTTCGCCTCCCGCATCGACGCCTCCGAGACCCAGGCGGTCGTCGACGCCGCGTTCGAGGCCGGCATCACGCTGTTCGACACCGCGGACGTCTACGGCGGGGGTGGCGGCTCGGAGGAGCTGCTCGGCCGCGCCCTCGGCTCCCGGCGCGACGAGGTCATCCTCGCCACCAAGTTCGGCGCCGAACTCGACGCGCACCGTCAGGGCGCCCACCCCGCCTACGTCCGCGCCGCCTGTGAGGCGAGCCTTAGACGGCTCGACGTCGACCACCTCGACCTCTACCAGCTCCACCGCCCGGACCCGGAGGTCCCGATCGCCGAGACCCTCGGCGCCCTCGACGAGCTCGTCCGGGCGGGCATGGTCCGTGAGATCGGCCATTCCAATGTGACGGCCGAGCAGGCCGATGAGGCCGAGGCGGCGGTCCGCGAGGGCACGGCCCGGTTCGTCTGTGCCCAGGACCACTGGAACCTGCTCGAGCGCGACGTCGAGGACGGGGTGCTCGCGGCGGTCGAGCGACACGGGCTGGCGGTGCTGCCCTACTTCCCACTGGCCTCCGGACTGTTGACCGGCAAGTACACCTCCGGCGACGAGCAGGATCCGAGCTGGCGGCTCAACACGCTGCCTGAGGAGCGTCGCGCGGCGCGCATGACCAAGGATCGACTGGCGCGGGCCAGGGAGCTCGAGGCACTCGCCCGGGAGGCCGGGCACACCCTGCTCGAGCTCGCGATGTCGTGGCTGGCCAGCCGGTCGCCGGTGGCCTCGGTCATCGCCGGCGCTACCCGTCCGGAACAGGTGCACGCCAACGCGGCCGCGGCTGGGTGGCGGATCGATACAGGGACCCTCGCCGAGGTCGACCGGATCACCGGCCGCAGCATCGAGCCGTGAGCGCGCCAACTGGGCGACCCATCTGCCCACCACGGCCCTGAGGGAAGGACCGCGTGGCGGGCGGGGCGCTGACGAGACGCGCGGCAGCGCCTACGGGCGTTCCTGCTCGGAGCGGCGGTAGCCGCGCATGCCTCGCCTGGGGTGGCCGCGTTGGTGGCCCGCTTCCGACCCGAACTGATCAACGATGCCCTGGTGGGGCTCCTCGACCCCCTGAACCCGGCGGCAGCCAGCCCGAGCGCAGGACCGGAAGAGCCGACCGCCCTGACACCATGACCCGGGCCATCTCCCGCGCCAGCACCCTGACCAGCCCGAGAGATCCCAGCGAGGTCCAGGGTCGACTCCATCGCCGAAGAGCTCAACGGCCGGCCGCGCAAGACCCAAGACCCTCAAGTTCATGGCGCCATCGGAGGAGTTGCCCGAAGCTGTTGCAGCCACCCGTTGAACCCGCAGGGCAAGGACCGCATCGCGGTGGCGGTACGCGACAGATGACGCCCGCTCCAAACACCCGCTTCGGTCGGTTCAGGGCAACGACCTCGGCACAGATCCGCGACCAGCGGTGGCCGCGATCATCAGCCGTCGAGTTGTCGGGTGGCGGACCCCAGCTCCTGTGGTGGCTCGGGGTCGGATCGGGGACTGTCCAGGTAACGGTGTATCGGGCTCGGCGTCCTGTCACGCGCCTGCAGGGAGCAGATGGCCTTCGACGGTGATCGCGAAGGCGTTGAGTGCGGGAACGGGGGTCTGCCCCCGGGTCCGTGCGCCGGCTCGCCACGGCAGTCGTCGAACGTCAGTCAGTCGCACGCGCCGCCCAACCGAGGCCCGAGTGCTGACCCGGGTCACGGCTGTCGCAGCAGGCGGATCGCGACGATGAGGTACCAGAGGTCCGCGACGGTGTTGAACAGGCGCTGCTGGGCGCCGAGCCACTGGGGGATGACACCGAGGTAGCGGACCACGAGCCCGGTGACCGCCACACCGCCGAGCAACCACGACCATGCCGCGAGTCGCGGCGCGACCTCCCGAAGCCGCCACGCGAACGCGAGCGGCGCGAACACCAACGACAGGTAGCCGGCACCGGCCGTGATGGTGTGCGCCGTGTCGTTGAAGGCCGTCCCGGTCCCCGGACAACCGGGCGAACACGGCGCACCAACCACCAGGACCGTGAACACGCCGGAGGTGACCACCAGCAGCGGTCCGAGCCGACCCGTCCCCGGAAGTCCGCGATCGAGCGCCGGCCCGAAGGCGACCAGCGCGACCCCGGACAGCAGGAGCCCGGCGACCACCCAGCCCCGTGAGGCCCAGGGAGCCCCCAGCTCGAACAGTTCGCTGATGGCCTGCTCACGCGGGTCGTATTCGACCCGCACCGACCCGGCGATCCACCACCCACCGACGTAGGTCAGAAGCCCCACGATCGCGGCGATCGCGGTCACGCGACCGGAACGGCCCTGACGGGCGAGCGGACGGTCCAGTTCGGTCCCCCCCACCTCGTCGCCCTCCCGGATCCCGGCCGCCTGGTCCGCCGATCGGACGCTAGCTGACCACCGACCCCGTCGACGGTGGGCATCTCTCGCCAGGACGACCGCGGCCGGTCGGGTTCGCACCCTTCTCACTGTCACGATGTGTCGCGTAGCGTGGTGCCCCTAGCGTCCCCGGCCGCCCATCCCCATCCTCGGGGACCCGCACGTACCGCACGCAGGAGTCGCCCGTGCCCGCAGATCCTTCCACCTGGTCCTTCGACACGCGCCAGATCCACGCCGGCGCGGCACCCGATCCGACGACGGGAGCCCGGGCCACACCGATCTACCAGACCACGTCGTTCGACCTCGGCGACACCGAGCGCGCCGCCAACCTGTTCGGGCTGGCCGAGTTCGGCAACATCTACACCCGCATCATGAACCCGACGACCGACGTGGTCGAGCAGCGGGTCGCCGACCTCGAGGGAGGCGTCGCCGCGGTCGCGGTGGCCTCCGGCCAGGCCGCCGAGACCCTGGCGATCCTGAACCTCGCCGAGAGCGGGGACCACCTCATCTCCTCCGCCTCGCTGTACGGCGGGACGTACAACCTCTTCCACTACACGCTGCCGAAGCTCGGCGTCGACGTGTCCTTCGTCGACGAACCCGACGACCTCGAGCAGTGGCGCGCCACGGTCCAGCCCAACACCAAGGCCTTCTACGCCGAGTCGATCGGCAACCCCAGGATCGACGTCCCCGACATCCAGGCCCTCGCCGAGGTGGCACACGAGCACGGCGTACCGCTCATCGTCGACAACACGGTGGCCACCCCCTACCTGATCCGCCCGTTCGAACACGGAGCGGACATCGTCGTGCACTCGGCGACCAAGTTCCTCGGTGGCCACGGGACCGCCATCGCCGGTGTGGTCGTGGACGGCGGCCGGTTCGACTTCGGAGCCCACAGCGAGCGGTTCCCCGGGCTGACCACCCCGGACCCTTCCTACCACGGTCTCAACTACTGGGAGGCGCTCGGCAACGAGGGCGGTGCCTACGCGATCAAGCTCCGGGTCCAACTGCTGCGCGACCTCGGCCCGGCTCTGAGCCCGCAGAACGCGTTCCTGCTGCTGCAGGGCATCGAGACCCTCAGTCTGCGCATGGACCGGCACGTCGCCAACGCCCAGCGCCTCGCCGAGTGGCTCGAGCAGCACGACGACGTCCAGCAGGTGTGGTACGCGGGTCTTCCGTCGAGCCCCTGGCACGCCAACGCGCAGCGCTACGCCCCGAAGGGCGCCGGCGCCATCGTCTCCTTCGAGTTGACCGGCGGGGTCGAGGCCGGCAAGCGCTTCGTCGACGGCGTGTCGCTGTTCAGCCACGTGGCCAACATCGGTGACGTGCGGAGCCTGATCATCCACCCGGCCTCCACCACCCATTCGCAGCTCGGCCCCGACGAGCAGCAGGCCACCGGCGTGACGCCGGGTCTGGTGCGCATCTCCGCCGGCCTCGAAGGCGTCGAGGACCTCATCGCGGACCTGGAGACGGGCTTCGCGGCCGCTGCCGGGTGAGCGCGATGGACCGCAGGGCACCCACGGGTGCCTGGATCGACGGCGACCCGATCGGGCGCCGTCGGTTCGCGGATGTCGGCGAGGTGGCGCTCGAGTCCGGCGAACGGATACCGGACGTCCGGATCGCCTACGAGACCTGGGGGGAGCTCTCCGCGGACGGCGACAACGCCGTCCTCGTCCTCCACGCCCTGACCGGCGACAGCCACGTCGTCGGTCCGGCCGAGCCTGGCCACCCGACCCCCGGCTGGTGGGACGGGCTCATCGGCCCCGGTTGCCCCCTGGACCCCGAGCACTGGTTCATCGTCGCCCCCAACGTGCTCGGCGGCTGCCAGGGCACGACCGGACCGGCGTCGCTCGCGCCGGACGGGCGTGCATGGGCGTCCCGCTTCCCGAGCCTCACGATCCGCGACCAGGTCACCGCCGAGCTCGCGCTCACCGACCACCTCGGCGTCCCGACCTGGGCGGCCGTACTGGGCGGCTCGATGGGTGCGATGCGCGTCCTCGAGTGGGGGATCAGCCACCCCGACCGGGTCCGCGGCATCGCCCCGCTGGCGGTGTCGGCGACCGCGACCGCCGACCAGATCGCACTCCAGTCGATCCAGCTGCGAGCCATCCGCGACGACCCGCACTTCCGGGGTGGCGACTACCTCCTCGGCGGGCCCGGCACCCCCGGTCCACATGCCGGGCTGGCCCTGGCGCGGCGGCTCGCCCACTGGAGCTACCGCAGCGGTGAGGAGCTCGGGCTCCGGTTCGGCCGCGCGGCGCAGGACGGGGAGGACCCCCGCGCGGGCGGGCGCTACGCCGTCGAGTCCTACCTCGACCACCACGGCACCAAGCTGACGAAACGCTTCGACGCCGCCAGCTACGTCGTCCTCACCGAGGCGATGAACCACCACGACGTCGGCCGGGACCGCGGTGGCGTGTCGGCCGCCCTACAGCGGGTGACCGCCGAGGTCCTGGTCGCGGGCGTGGACAGCGACCGCCTCTACCCGCTCGACCAGCAGCACGCGATGGCGCACCAACTGCGCGTCCGGGGCGAACGGGCGCACGTGATCCGCTCCCCGTACGGCCACGACGGGTTCCTGATCGAGATCCGCCAGGTGCAGCAACTGGTCCGGGAACTCCTGGCCCGGGTCGCCCTGGAACGCGCCACCGGGGCGTAGCGGCAGCCGGTCACCGGAACAGCGCGGTCCTGACGTGATCGAGCCGGTTCGGGGGCACGGAAGACAGCGGTGGCGCGCACCAGCGCTCGTCGAGGACGCCATCGAGCTGGAGCGCCGCCTTCAACACGGCCGGGGTCGAGGCACCCACCTCGGCGATGTCGGCGCTCAGGCGGGAGAGCCGCCCCTGGAGCTCGTCGGTACGGGCATCATCCCCACCGGCGACCGCCTCGTGCATCGCCACGACGTGACGCAGCCGGAGGTTCCCGACGGCCGTGATCGATCCGGCGACCCCGGCGCGCAACGCCGCGGCCAGCGTCGGTGCGTGCCCGGTGAACACCGCGAAGTCGGCGCGATCGCTGGTCGTCGCCACGAACGCCGCCCGCCGCTCCGCGTCGGGGGATGAGTCCTTCATCCCGACGATGCGCTCGTGGCCGGCCATGCGGCGCACCGTGTCGGGAGTGAGCGACGAGCCCGTCAGCTGCGGGATGTGGTAGACGAGGGTGGCCACCTCCGCGGCATCCGCGACGTCGAGGTGGAAGTCGGCGAGCTCGTCCGCAGACAACGGATGCAGCGACGGAGCCAGGACGAGCACGAGGTCCGCACCCGCGGCAGCCAGGCGTGCGACATCAGCCCGGATCTCCGCCGGGCTGGGCCCGGAGGCGCCGGCCACGAGGAACGGCCGGCCGCTCCCACCCGCGGTCGAGCTGGCTGCCCCCTCGACGGCCGCTCCGGCGGCGAGCTCGGCGTCGAGAGCGGTTCGAGCCAGCCCCGTCACCGTGGAGCGGGTGTCCGGGGACAGCAGGCTCCCCTCGCCCGTGGTCCCGGTCACCAGGACCCCACCCGCGCCGTCTGCGACGGCCCGGCACACCAGCGCCCCCACCGCATCGGCATCGAGGGTCACGGGATCGAGCAGGGGCGTGACCAGTGCCGGCAGGGCGACCGACGGTCGCAGCGACACGACGTCCTCACCCGCTCCTGTGGTCACGTGTACCCCCGCGGTCCCTGTAGCGTCGGCGACATGCTGCGCTGGTTGCTCCTGCGGGTCTACCGCATCCCGTCGGCCCCGTCGAAACCGACCCCGGCCGATCTCGGACTCATGGCCGAGGAGGTCACCTTGCGCGCGCCGGACGGCGGGCGCCTCCACGCGTGGTTCCTCCCTGCTGACGGTGCCACATCGTCGGCACCCGGACCCGCGGTGGTGGTCGTGCATGGTTGGGGAAGTGCCGCGGCCGATCTGCTCCCGGCTGCCCCGGCCCTGCTGGCCGCCGGGCTCTCCGCGCTGTTCATCGACGCACGCGGTCACGGCGGCAGCGACCCGGTCGACTTCATGTCGATGCCGCGGTTCGCGGAGGACACGGCTGCGGGCGTCGCCTGGCTGCACGCCGACCCACGTGTCGATGCCGGTCGTGTGGGGATCGTCGGTCACTCGGTGGGTGCGGGCGCGAGCCTGCTCGCGGCGGCGCGCGACCCCCGCATCGCTGCCGTGGTGGCGATCGCCGCGATGGCGCACCCCGCGGAGCTGATCAGGCGCTCGAAGGGGTTGGCTCCTGCCCCGCGACGGTTCGCCGACCGGGTCCTGACCACGATCGAGCACACCATCGGGCATCCCTTCGACTCCTTCGCCCCGGTCAGCACGATCGGCCAGGTGACGGGGAAGGTGCTGGTGGTCCATGGGCTGGCGGACACGACCGTGCCCGTCCGAGACGCGGCTCGTCTCGTCGATGCCGCCGGAGGACGGGCGACGCTGCGACTGGTCCCCGGTGCCGGCCACCGCTCCGTGGAGCCGTTCCTCCCGCTGGTCCCGGAGTTCGCCGCCTACCTCGCCGCTGCCCTGTCGAGTGCTCCCGCGGAGCCCTCGCCTCCCGTTAGCCTCATCGCGACCCGGGAGTCGCCGGGCGACGGGTGATGGGTGGAGGTCGACGTGTCGACGCTGTATCGGGTGGGCTCCTCCCTGTTCCTCGCAGGGTTCAAGGCACTCGGCGTCGATCTGCGGGTCACCGGGCACGAACACATCCCGGCCGAAGGCCCGGTCGTGCTCGCCAGCAACCACATCGGCTACCTCGACTTCGCCTTCGTGATGCTCGCGCCCCCCGCCCCGCGACGGGAGGTGCGCTTCCTGGCACGCGACGACTTCTTCACCAACCCGGTCGCCGGGTTCCTCCTGCGCCGACTCGGACAGATCCCCGTCGATGTGCATGGCGATCCGATGACGGCCGCCGCGGCCGCCCAGGAGGTCCTCCAGCGCGGCGAAGCGATCGGGATCCACCCGGAGGGGACGATCAGCCCGAGCTTCGTGCCGCGGCGCGCCAAGAGCGGGGTCGTGCGGCTGGCCGACAGCGCCGATGCCCCGATCGTGCCCGTCGCCCTGTGGGGCTCACAACGGGTCGTGACCAAGGGCCGTCCAGTACGCCCGACCCGAGGGGCCACCGTCCTCGTTCGCTACGGCGAGCCGTTCCGCCCCCGTGCGCGGACCTCCATGCTGCGAACGAAGGAGGTCATGGAGCGGATCCGAACCGAGCTCGAACGGGCCCAGGCCAGCTACCCGCAGCGTCCCGGCCCTCCGCCTGACGACTGGTGGCTGCCGGCCCACCTCGACGGCTCGGCGCCGACACCCGAGGACGCGGATGCGGTGATCCGTAGCCAGGACGAGGCGCGACGGGCCCGCAGGCTCGGCGGCGGACCGCTCTGAGCGGCCCACCCACGGCGACGGCGACGGTCATCGGGGCGGCGTGGGCCCTCGCACGTCGTGGGCCCTCGCACGTCGTGGGCCCTCGCACGTCGTGGCCGTGGCGGTCACCGCGATCGCGCGGCTGGTTCTCCCAGCAAACACGAGGTCCCGGCGCACGGGGGACGCACCGGGACCTCGATGGGGCACGCTTCACGTACCCACCGCCCGATGAGCGCATCACGCGACCGCGAGGTCACGCGGACCCGCCTGACCGTGCGTACAACGCGCAACCCGCCGGTGCGCGGAGGCGGTGTCGGCACGGGCCCTCACGGCCCCGAGGACGACCGAGCTTCCCGCCCAGCGGGTTCGACGGGCCCTCACGGCCCCGAGAACGACCGAGCTCCC
>JBBDSW010000068.1:0-1385 GCA_040904745.1 Nitriliruptoraceae bacterium | reverse complement strand
TCGGATCGCCGGTCGCGCTGGTCTCGAACAGCAGGTGGTAGTAGCGGCTGCGGTGGCGCTCGAAGTAGGCCGAGAGGTAGAGCATCGGGCGTTCCAGCACGCCGCGCTGACACAGTGCGAGCGGGACGAGGAGCCGACCGATCCGGCCGTTGCCGTCCAGGAAGGGGTGGATCGCCTCGAACTGGTAGTGGGCGAGTGCCAGGGCCACGAGGTTCGGCAGGTCGTCCTCGTGAAGGAAGCGTTCGAGGTCCGCGAGGGCGTCGTTCATCGCCTCCACCGGAGGGGGGACGAACCTCGCGGTCTGCAGGGTGGATCCAGGTGGGCCGATCCAGTTCTGGCTGCGTCGGAACTCGCCCGGTGTCATCGCCCCGCCGCGGACCCCGGACATGAGGATGGCATGCGTCTCACGGAGCAGTCGCAGGCTCAGGGGAAGTCGGTCGAGTGCGGTCAGCGCGTGGTCGAGTGCCCGGGTGTAGTTCACCACCTCGAGGAGATCGCCCTCGGGTAGTGCTCCAGCAGGATCATCGGCTTCGAACAGCAGCAGCTGGCCCACCGATGTCTGGGTGCCTTCGATCCTCGAGCTGAGGACCGCCTCGAGGCGCACGTAGGGGCCCATGAGGATCTCAGGACGGGGCAGTAGCCGACTGGCCCCCGCCAACCGGTGGACAGCTGCGGTGGCCTCGGTGAGCTTCTTGACCGTTGTGGCGTCGTAGTCGAGCTCGCGTGGCACCCGGGCCGGGAAGAACGCGGGGTAGCCGTCTAGCGTCATGCGAACGGTCCCAAGCCGATCGGACATGAAGGCGTCGAGGTCCACCGTGATCCCTTGCCCGCGAGGATGCGAAAGTTGCCTTTCCCACGGTAGCATCGCATTAAAGCATTTCGGCAAGTCCTTTAATAGTGGCTGGCATGGGGAAGCCGGCTTTCGGATCGAGGTCTGCTGATGTCGGTTGACGACCAGGATCCGCGGCCGTCGTCATGTGATCATGGCGATGAGATCGCCGAGTTGCGACGACAGGTCGCCGCGCAGGAGCGGGCGCTGGCCGAGTTGCGTCGCGAGGTGGCGACGCTGCGCTCGAGTTCGATGGAGGACCGATCAGCACCGCCGCCGGAATCTGGACCAGGGCCGTCGGTTTCGAGCGACCCTGCTCGGGGGTCGCAGCCCGAGCTCGTGGCCTCCCGCCAACCAGCCTCCGTGACCCGCGAGTCATCGGGTGAAGCCAAGATCGCGCTCTACCGCAAGCTGTTCGACGGTCGGGGGGACGTCTACGCGCGCCGCTGGGACAACACCTCGAAAGGAACGAGCGGCTGGTCTCCTGTCCACCGTGGAAGTTGGAACACGCCCCGCGACCAGCGCCAGTACCTACCGCTGACCGACGAGGTCGTTC
>JBBDSW010000067.1:30587-44560 GCA_040904745.1 Nitriliruptoraceae bacterium | reverse complement strand
CCCAGCTGTGGAAGCTCGACCTCGGCCACGGTATGCACTCCTACTCGTCGTCCGGCGGCGCGTGCGTACGCGCGGACGGTGCGGGTCGTCGACGACGGCGGTCACGTCGCCGTACATCCTCGGAAGGGACGCTAGCGGACGTCCCAACGGGTCGCAGTCCGGCAACAGGTGGGGCCGCTACCGTCTTCCCTCCTGACTTCGGCGCTCGGAGAGCCCGTGGACGAGGTGTTGCGGACCACCCCCCTCACCGAGCAGCATGTCTCGCTCGAGGCCAAGCTCGGGCCGTTCGCCGGGTGGTCGATGCCGATCCGGTTCACCTCGACGCTCGCCGAGCACGCGGCTGTCCGCGAGGACGTGGGCGTCTTCGACGTCTCCCACCTCGGGACCATCGCGGTCGAGGGCCCACGAGCGGAGGCCGCCGTCGCCGGGACGTTCACCAACGATCCCGCGGTGCTCGTGGATGGCTCGGCCCAGTACACGTTGTGCTGCGACGCATCCGGCGGGGTGATCGACGACCTCATCGTCTACCGGCTCGACGAGGAGCGCTTCCTCGCCGTCCCGAACGCCGCCAACACGGCTGCCGTCCTCGCCGCGCTACGGGACGCCGCCGGGACAGAAGCGCAGGTCGAGGACGTCACGGACCGCTACGCCGTGATCGCGCTGCAGGGTCCGCGTTCGCTCGCGTTGGCCGACCAGGTGTTCGCCGACCTCGGCGCCGGCCCGGAGGTGGCGAGTGGGACGGCCCCGTTCGCGGTCACCGTCGCGCAGCACGGCGACCACGACCTCCTCGTGTGCGGTACCGGTTACACCGGTGAACGAGGCGTCGAGCTGCTGGTGGCCGCCGAGGACGCCGTGGCCGTCTGGACCGCGCTGCTCGAAGCGGGAGCGACCCCGTGTGGCCTGGGGGCACGGGACACGCTCCGCCTGGAGATGGGCTACCCCCTACACGGCAACGAGCTGTCCCGCGACGTCCTGCCCTACGAAGCGCGGCTCGGCTGGGCGGTGAAGCTCGACCGCGCGGCCTTCCGCGGTCGCGATGCGCTGCTCGCCGCCAAGGACGCGGGCCCACGTCGGCGGCTGTGGGGGATCGTGGCCGAGGGGCGGCGGCCGGCTCGGTCCGATCTCTCGGTGCTCGCTCCCGGGACCGACGAGGTGGTCGGGCGGACCACGTCGGGCACCTTGTCTCCCACCCTCAGGCGGCCCATCGCGCTGGCCTATCTCGACGTCCGTGTCGGTCCCGGTGACGAGGTGGACCTCGACGTCCGTGGAGACCGGGCCCGCGGCCGGGTCGTCAAGCCACCGTTCGTTGATCGTGCACGGAGCACCTGAGCCCGCGTCGACCCCGGGGCGAGGAGGGAGGTAGGAGCAGTGAGGGTCCTGGTCGTATCCGACCGTTTCGACGCAGCGGTCACGTCACCCGTGGCCGCGGAGGCGGTGGCTGCCGGTTGGCGGCGGGCACGACCGGACGACGAGGTGTCCACGCTGCCGCTGTCCAGCGGGGGCGCCGGGCTGTGCGAGGTCCTCCATCACGATGGGGACCGGTGGCTGGCTGTCGAGGTGGTCGGCCCCCACGGTCGCCCGGTCGAGGCGCGTGCGCTGGTGCGACGCGACGGCCTGGGTGTGCTCGAGGCGGCCGCGGCCTGCCACGCGGAGCCGACCGGGTACGACCCCCGTGCAGCCACCACGTTCGGGGTGGGGCAACTCCTCCGGGCCGTGCTCGACGCGGGTGCCGATCGCGTCGTGGTCGGGCTCGGTGACTGCCCGGCGCTCGACGCGGGGTTGGGGGCTCTCACCGGCTTCGGCTACCGGCTCCGGGTCGCGGACGGCTTCGGGTTGAAGATCGGCGGGAACGAGATCCACCGGCTCGCTCGGATCGAGGATGGCTGGGCCCCCGCGGTGTCCGGCGTCGACATCGAACTGCTGACCGAGACGTCGAGCACGCTCGTCGAAGCCGCGGACCTGCTCGCACGTGACCACCCGGAGCTCGCCGCGGAGCTCCCGCAGTGGCGATCGCGGCTGGCCGAGGTCGCCCTGGTCCTCGAGCGGGATCTCGCTCGGACCGCCGGTGTGACGAGCGAGCCGGGGACCGGCTGCGCCGGCGGCCTGGGCGCCGCGCTGCGCGCGGCGTTGGATGCGGAGCTGGTGCCCGGCGCCGCACGGGTGGCCGGGCTGCTCGGCGCCACCGCGGCGTTGGACGCGGCGGATGTCGTCGTCGTCGCCCAGGACGCCCTGGCGGGCAGCACCTCCCCACGCACGGTGCTCGGGGCGGTCCTCCAGGCAGCCGGGCCCCGTTCAGGCACGCCCACGCTGGCCGTCGTCCGCCACCTCGTCGAGCGGGAGCGTGCCGGGGTGGTCGGCGTCGCAGGCATCGCTGAGGTGACGTCGGACCTCGCGCTCGGGGACGGGCTCGCGGGTGCCGCGACACGACTCGCGGCGCGGCGCTGAGGGCACCGGATCCGCCCTGGGGAGATGGTGGCCATGATCTTCCGCACCGCGCCCTCACCCGACCTAGGGTCGGTCCTGGGGGGGACTCCTCCCCTCAACGCACGTACGCGGAGCCGAGCTCGCTGGGCGTGGCGTGTGAGACCGACCTATCTGGAGTTCGTGATGATGCGACGAACGCTCTCAGTTCTCTCGGTTGCCGCCCTGGCAGCCGGTGTGCTCTCCCTTCCGGCGGTCGCACAGGACGCGCCCGCCGACGACCTGACCGGCTGCCCCGACGGCGCCGTGAGGGCGGACTTCGAGGACGTGGCGACCACCAACGTGCACGCCGACTCGATCGACTGCGTCGCCGAGCGCGGCGTGGTCTCGGGTGTCAGCCTGGACCCGCCGCTGTTCGAGCCCGCTTCGCCGGCGACCCGCGGCCAGATCACCGCGATGCTGGCTCGGGCCTTGCGTGATGCCGGGATCGAGTTGCCCGACGCGACCGTGCCGCCGTTCGCCGACGCCGTCGGTACGACCCACGCCACCGACATCGCCCAGCTCGCCGCCGCCCGCGTCGTGCGCGGCTTCGACGAGGACACCTTCGGGCCGAACCGGGCGGTCACCCGGGCACAGATCGCCTCGATGGTCACCGCATCCCACGGGTTCGCGCTCGGGATGCCGACCCCGGCCGAGGGTGGGCCCTACTTCGACGACTACGCGTCCGGCACGCACAGCGCGAACGTGGATGCGGCCTTCGAGCTGGGCCTGGTCGTCGGACGTGATGCCGACACCTTCGCCCCGGATGCCGCCGTCCGCCGCGATCAGGTCGCCAGCTTCGTGAACCGCCTCCTCGGCGCGGTGGACGCGATGCCGGAGGCGGCGCAGACCGTCACCGTGCTGCACGTCAACGACGGTGAGTCGATGCTCCTGAACGATGTTGATAGCGGCTTCCCCGGTGCAGCGAGGTTCGTGGCGGACATGCACGCGCTACAGGACGCGGCGGACGAAGGGGACGACCGCTCGGTCGTCACGATCTCCTCCGGAGACAACTTCCTCGCCGGTCCCCGGTTCAGCGCGTCGACCGCCAGCTACGACGAGGGCGGGCCCTTCTACGACGCCCTCGTCTACCTGGAAGCCGGGTTCGACGCGATGACCATCGGGAACCACGAG
Source organism: Nitriliruptoraceae bacterium (assembly GCA_040904745.1). GTDB lineage: Bacteria > Actinomycetota > Nitriliruptoria > Nitriliruptorales > Nitriliruptoraceae > T1Sed10-7. The sequence continues at coordinate 40,966 of JBBDSW010000067.1, read as the reverse complement.
TTCGACTTCGGGCCAGACCGCCTAGCGGACTTCATCACCGCGGTCGAGGGCGTGCCGTTCCTCTCCGCCAACCTGGACGTCTCCCCGGAGCCGTCCCTGGATGCACTGGGGGACCGGATCGCCGGCAGTACGGTCATCGAGCCCGAACCGGGCGTCGAGGTCGGGGTCATCGGCGCGACCTACGAGGAGCTCGACACGGTGTCGAGCCCCCGTGACGTCATCGTCGACGAGGTCCTCCCGGCGGTCCAGGCCGAGGTCGACGCGCTGCAGGCCGCAGGGGTCGAGATCATCCTGCTCTCGAGCCACCTTCAGGACCTGAACGAGGAGCTGACCCTCGTCCCGCAGCTCTCCGGTGTCGACGCCGTGATCGGCGGCGGCGGCGGTGAACGGCTCGCCGACTACCCGCTCTTCGCCGAGGACGCCGATGGGCAGCAGGTGCCGGTCGTGACCACGCCGGGGAACTACGCCGACATCGGGCAACTGGCGCTCGGCTTCGACGAGGACGGTGAGCTGGCACGCATCGAGCGGGCCGACAGCGCGTTGCTGCCGGTCGCGGTCGACGGGCCACAGGACGAAACGATGCTCGAGCAGGTCGAGGGGCCGGTTAGCGACTACACGGAGGCACTCGAGACGAACGTGATCGCGACCAGCGAGGTCCCCCTCGACGGTCGGCGTGGCTTCGTCCGGACCCGGGAGACCAACCTCGGGAGCCTGCTCGCCGATGCGTTGCTCGAAACCGCGCAGAACGAGGCGGCGAGCTACGGCGTCCCCGAAGCGGATGTGGCACTCCAGAACGGCGGTGGGATCCGGAACGATGCCGTCATCGAAGCCGGCGGCGTCACCGAGCTGGACACCTTCAATGTCGCAGCGTTCTTCAACATCGTCGGCGTGATGGAGATCGACGGTGACCGGCTGGTCGAGCTGCTCGAGTACAGCGTGGCTGAGCAGCCCGAGCCCGCGGGCCGGCATGGCCAGTGGGCCGGGGTGGAGTTCACCTTCGACGTCGACGAGCCGGTCGGATCGCGGCTCGTAGACGCGACCGTGACCAAGTCGGACGCCACCGAGGTCGAGCTGGTCGCGGACGGTGTGACCGTCGCCGGCGACGAGCCGTTCACGATCGCCAGCATCGACTTCCTGCTGGCGGGCGGCGACGACTACCCGTTCGGCGGTCTCGACTTCACCCGCGTCGGGGTCACCTACCAGCAGGCGCTGGCCGATCGCATCTCCGCACTCGGCACCATCACCGCGGCCGATTACCCGGACCTCACGGTCGAGTTCGACCGGTACGACCGGTTCGGGCCCGTTGGCAGCAACTTCCTGTGAGCTGAGCGACGGTCGTCCACGATGACCGCGAAGGGGCCGCACCGCACCGGTGCGGCCCCTTCGTCATGGCCTCGCGTACCGGCGGTGTGCACCGATACACTCACCGACGTGCACACGAGGTGTCCGTCGACGAGATGGCCGGCACCGACCGACAACCACCCGAGGAGCACCCTGTGAGCGCCGACGCGACCGTCCAGACCGCGCCCACCGAAGCTGAGCAGACCGTCACGCTCACCGAGACCGCGGCGGAGAAGGTCCGAAGCTTCCTCGCCGATCAGCCGGACCTCGACGACATCGCGTTGCGTGTCGCCGTCCAGGCAGGTGGTTGCGCCGGGTTCCGCTACGCCCTGTTCTTCGACGACCGTCAGCTCGACGGCGACGTCGAGGAGACCCAGCACGGCATCACGATCCGGATCGACCGGATGTCGACCCCCTACCTCGGTGGCTCCGTCATCGACTGGAAGGAGTCGCTGGAGGCCTCCGGTTTCTCGATCGAGAACCCGAACTCGTCCGGCTCGTGCGCGTGTGGGGACAGCGCCACCTTCTGAGCGGAGCCCTCGACCCCGGTCCGACACGCGGCGCACCCGTACGGGTGCGCCGTCGCTGTATCGCTGGTCGGCCGGCTCGTTCGCTCGCTACGGTGTTCCCTCTGGGCACGCGCTGGACGGGAGCGGCGTTGGACGACAGCTCGGGCTGGAACGACGTCCTCCTGGGGCTGTGGACCGACCACGTGCGTGACACGGTCGTCGAGCGCATCGAACACGCAAGCGTCGGTCGTCACGGCTGGTTGGCACGCGTCTACGCCGATCCCGACCGGGTCCGTCCAGGGTTGACCGAGACCGTCCACCAGCTCGTGCTGGCGGCCCTGCGCGACGAGACCGGCGCCGACCTGGAGGCACTCGGAAGCCAGGCCGCCTGGGACTGCTACGAGCAGGTCTGGGATGCGTTGGCGGTGCGGTGGCGCGACGGTGGGCACCTCGCCACGGTCCCGCTCGGCCGCGAACCGCAGGTGGTGCGACTCCTCGACCAGCTCCCGACCGAGGCGGCCGTGGCGGCTGCGGTCGATGTCGATGGCTCGTTCCACGATCCGCTGTGGCTCGCGGGACGACTCCGGATCGACGCCGCCGGCGTGCGCGCCTACCTGCAGCTCGACGGCGGGCCCGCACCACGGGGCATCCACGCGACCCTGACCACCATCCTGGAGATCATCGACGACGGCTGACGGGCCAGGTCAGCGCACCCGCTCGACGACGAAGCGCCATCCGCGGCGCTCCTCGGACACCTCGTGGAGCACGTGGCGTTGCATCCGGCACCACACGGCGACGTCGACACGCGCGGCAGGGTCGGTCGCCGTCAACTCGACGAGGTCGCCGACGGCGGCACGTTCGACCGCCTTCGACAGCTCGATCACCGGCAGCGGACACGACAGTCCGGTCGCGTCGACCACATGCTTGGTGCGTTCCCCACCGGTCACCGCGCTCACGTCCACGCACGCACCCCCGGTCAGCGCTGCGCGGCCGTACGGCTCGTGTCCGACCCGACGTCATCCGCCACCTCGACGTCGCCGTCGCGGACGGCGAGCCGATCCCGCCGCGGCCGGTGGCTGCGGGAGCGGTCCAGGTCGTAGGTGATCTCCGAGCCCGCGAGTTCCGGGGCTTCGTGCAACGCGGTCATGACCTTGGCGATCGCCCCGTTGCTGTCGGCCGCGGCCAGCTCCACCGTCGCCCGGACATGTGGGCGCGGATCGCCGGCCGGCCACCAGGCCATCAGGTGATCGGTGCGTCCGGTGCTGGCGAGCACGCGTTCGACCTGTTCGGGGGTGACCTCGCGGTCGTCCGGCAGCCGGACGGTCACGACGATCCGGATGTCCGTCGTGCCTTCGCCTGCGTCCGTCCGCGCGGGGGCGGGACGGCCCGCCCCGGCGACCGCGTCGGCGAGACCTTCGTCCGCGGTCGGGCCGACATCGATCGCCACGAGCAGGGTGGCGTCCGGTGCGGCCCAGGCCAGGTGTGTCGTCGCTGCGCGCAGGCCGGAGACGGTCGGCGCGACCGGCGCGACGATGAGGTCGTCGGGGGAGGCGAAGGCGGCGACGGCCTGGTGCGTGCGTCGCGGGTCGTGGTGGACGCGGTCACCGAGCGCCGTGACGCTCTCGGGCAGGTCCGGTTCGCGGGTGCCGGTGCGGAGCACCGTGGTCGGGTGCGCGGTACGACGACGGAGCCGGTCGGCCATGTCGACGGCGAGGTTGAGACCGCCGGCGCCACCCGGGAGGAGATGATCCGCGGAGATCGGCAGGAGGATCCGTTCGCGGGGGACCGTGCCGAGTCGGACCACGGCCAGGGGTACCGAGGAACGGCCGACGACGTGATCGATCAGGCGGCCGAAGACGTCGGTGGTCGAGCTGGCGCCCCGCCAGCCCATCAGCACCAGCGATGCCCCCCGCTCGCTGATCGCCTGGAGGACGGCATCGCCGAGCGCGGGATCGGTACGAACCTCACCACGGACCCGGACCCCGAGGGTGGTGGCCAGCTCCTCAGCCTCGGCCATCCCCTGCCAGGCATGTGAGTGCTCGTCCGCTGCCGCATCCGGGCGCAGCACCGTGAGCAGGACCACCGCGCCGTCGGGATCGGCCAGGTCGGCCGCGAGTTCCAGCAGTGGTCGCACCGAGGCGGGGTTGGCGACCGGTACGAGCACGCAGCGGCCGAGCGACCGCGTTGCAGCGGTGGAACGCGTGGCGGCCATGGTGGCTCCTGGGTCCGGATGCTCCTCGTGGTGGTGCGGTTCGCTCAAGGGTAGGAGCTGTCGTCGGGTGGTGGGGGGGCGGAGCAGCAACAACGGTGCGGTCGGTCCCGAGGTTCCCCCCGGAACGAGGACGGCGTCCCTGCCCCGGCGCGGGCGGCGCCGGGCAGCGGCTACCGTGTCGGCCCGATCGCGTCGTGTCTCAGGTGGAGGATCCTCGTGCGGGTGCTGGTCGTCTCGGAGGACGCCAAGGAGCGGCAGCGTGCGACGAGCGCGCTCGCGCTGCGCTCCGACCTCGAGGTCGAGGAGGCCGCATCGGCGGACGAGGCCCGTCGACGCCTGCTCGTGGACCGCGGGTCCTACGACGTCCTGGTCGTCGACGGCGATCTGTCTCCGCGCGGTGGGTACGCGGTCCTGTACGACCTGCGCGCGCGTGCCGAGCTGAGCGGGATCCCGGCCGTGCCCTCGCTGGTGATGGCCTCGCGGGAGCAGGACATCTGGCTCGGTCACTGGGCCGGGATGAACGAGTTCCTGCTCAAGCCCGTCGACCCGTTCGAGCTGGCACGCAAGGTCTCAGAGCTCGAAGGGGCAGCGTTGGCGCCCTACGGGGATGCGGGCTCGGCTCGTGCCCAGCTGCGAGCCGCGACGCACGACCACCGCTGACCCGAGCCGAGCCGACCTCGAGCAGGAGACGTAGGTGACCGAGGACGCGTTGCGCTGGCCAGCCGTGCTGACCCGTCTCCTCGATGGCGAGGACCTCGAAGAGGATCTCGCCGAACGGGTGATGGGCGTGCTGATGCGCGGCGAGGCGGAGTCCGAGCACGTCGCCGGGTTCCTGGTCGCGCTCCGGGCCAAGGGTGAAGCGCCCCAGGAGATCGCCGGGTTCGTGCGCTCCATGTTGGCCGAGGCGGTCACGATCGATCTGCCGCCTGATCTCACCGCGCGGCTGGTGGACATCGTGGGCACCGGCGGGGACGGGGCCGGGACCTTCAACATCTCCACGGTCGCCTCGGTCGTGGTCGCCGCGGCCGGTCAGCCGGTCGCCAAGCACGGCAACCGCGCGGCTTCCAGCCGGTGTGGGAGCGCCGATCTGCTGGCCGCCTGGGGCATCGACCTCGAGCTGCCCACCGACGCCGTGGCCACCTGCCTCGAGGAGCTCGGCATCACCTTCCTCTACGCCCGTGCGTTCCACCCCGCGATGCGGCACGTCGCCGCGGTGCGGCTGCAACTCGGTGTGCGCACCGTCTTCAACCTGCTCGGGCCGCTGTCCAACCCCGCTGCGGCGCCGTTCCAGGCCGTCGGGGTCGCCGATGGCCGTCTGGCACCCGTGATGGCTGACGCGCTGGCACGGCTCGGTCGTCGTCACGCGCTGGTCTTCCGCGGGGAGGACGGGCTCGACGAGCTCACCACGACGTCGCCGAGCACCCTGTGGGAGGTCCGCGACGGGCAGGTGATCGAGTCCCGGTTCGATCCACGTGAGCTCGACCTGACGCCGGCCACCCCGGCCGACCTGCTCGGGGGTGAGGTGGCACGCAACGTCGAGATCGCCGATGCCGTGCTCGGCGGTGAGCTCGGTCCCGCCGCCGACATCGTGGCGCTCAACGCTGCGGCCGGTCTGTACGCCGCCGACGCCGTCGAGGACCTCGCCGCCGGTCTCGAGCGTGCCCGCGAGGTCCTGGCCAGCGGTGAGGCGTTGGCGCTCAAGGACCGGTGGGTCGCGCGGACCCAGGAGCTCGCGCGGGGGGCCTCAGGTGGCTGAGGAGCACCGCATCGACCCGGAGGACCGGCCGTACGAGCCGTCCCGGCTGCCGACCAAACCGGTCGTCGGTAGCGAGCCGTTCGCCGCACTCGATCTGCGCGTCGGGACCGTCGTCGAGGTGGAGCCCTTCCCGGAGGCACGCGAGCCGGCCTGGAAGGTCGCGGTGGACTTCGGACCGGAGCTCGGCGTGCTGAGGACCAGCGCCAAGATCACCAACTACCCGGCCGAGGTGTTGCAGGGGCGACAGGTGGTCGGTGCGGTCAACCTCGGGAGCAGACGGATCGCGGGGTTCGAGAGCCAGTTCCTCGTGCTCGGCGGCCTCGAGGGCGACGGAACGGTGCGGCTGCTGCGGCCCGACGGCGCGCTACCCGACGGCTCACGGATCGCCTGAACGTCCGTGGTCGACGGGGTGTCGCCGCACCTTGCTCCCGGTCAGGACCTGTTGGTCGCGGCGGAGCGCCCGTTCGGTGCGGCGGGCCTGCTCGACGACGCCGGCCAGGATGGCGCCACCGGCGAGGTGGTTCATGAGCGGCTGGCTCGACTCCAGCAGACGGACGTTCCCCGCGGCCATCCAGGCGAGGATGAGCCGGAGCTCCTCCGCGTCCGTCGGGGTTGCCGGGTCGGCGTCGAGACCGGTGCCCAGGATCCCGGTCAGCGGTTGCTGCCCGGCGGGCGCCGACGTCCGGTGGGTCGTGATCAGGGAGCCGTGTCCCAGCACGACCAGCTCGTGCCCCTCGCCGTCCTCGCGGGCCAGCACGAGCTGTTCGGCGGCCGCGAGCATGCTGCGCTGCCGGGTGGCCTGCAGGGCCCGGGCCGCACCATGCAGCAGCTCGCGCAGCTCACCCGCTCGCTCGTACCGGCCGTGGGCGGCGTGGGTGTCCATCCGCTCGGTGAGACGCGACAGCAGGGGGCTCGCATCCGACGCCAGCTCCGCGACCGCCCGCACCACCTCGGCGTAGTCGCCTTCGCTCTGCGTGCCGTCGCAGGGTCCGCCACAGCGCCCGAGGTCCTTCAGGACGCACGGTGGGTGGTCCTGGCGCCGCCGGAGTCGTGGGGTGCACGCCCGGAGTGGGAAGACCTCGAGGATGGCCTCGCGGAGCTGTTCGGCCGCCCGGGCGCTGGCCAGCGGCCCGAACGCATCGAGGTGGCCGTCGCTGGGTCGACGGACGACGGCCAGCCGTGGGAACGGTTCGCGTGTGATCGCGAGCATGCGTTCCGGCCTCCGGGTGCGGGAGCGACGGTTGTATCGCGGTTGGTCGGCGCGGATCGCACGGAGCTCGCGCACCTCCGCCTCCAAGAGGGTGGGTGTCACCTCCCAGGTCACGCGGGCCGTCTCGCGGACGAGGTCGGCGGTCCGACGGCGCTGGTCCTGGCCGAAGTAGGTCCGCAGGCGTGCGCGCAGGTCCGTGGCCTTGCCGACGTAGAGGGTGCGGCCGTCGGCGTCCAGGAACCGGTAGACGCCGCAGGTGCGGGGGGCGTCGGCGACCAGGCTCCGCCGGCGATAGGTGCGGTCCGAGCGGGAGCGGGTCAGCTCGACCAGATCGTCGAGCGTCACCACGCCGAGGGTGCCGGCGCGCTCGAGCAGCCCGTGGAGCACGTCGACCGTGGCCCGGGCGTCGGCCAGCGCCCGGTGGGACGGGCTGGTGCGGGCACGGAGATGCCGGGCGAGCGTCGACAGGCGATGGTCGCGGACCTCGTCGGCCAGCAGCCGTCGTGACAGCCGGGCGGTGTCGACCACCGTTGGCCGTGGCGGCTCGCGGTGGGTCCGTGTGGCCGCTGCCTGGAGGAACGACAGGTCGAAGCGGGCGTTGTGCGCCACGAAAACCGAGTCCGAGAGGAAGCCGAGCAGCCGGTCGATGACCCCCTCGATGCGTGGGGCGTCGGCGACCATGGCGTCGGTGATCCCGGTGATCGCGGTGACCGCCGGCGGTACCGCGATGCCCGGGTGGACGAAGGTCCTCAGCTCACCGAGGACCTCGCCACCTCGGACCTTGACCGCCCCGATCTCGGTGATGCGGTCCGCGGACGGGGCCAGTCCCGTGGTCTCCAGATCGAGGACGACGAACGTCACCTCGAACAGCGGCGTCCCCAACGCGTCGAAGCCGAGCTGCTCCGCTGGCCGTCGATCGTCGCGGACGCCTGCGCTCGAGGAAGGGGATGGCTCAGGCACCAGGGGACCGATCGCGGGGAACAGGCGTTCGGAACCCGTTCTACCACGCGTCCGTGACGGCGCGGCGTCGGCGCGACCGTCCGTCGGCGTGCCGGCCGGTCAGGCCGCGCGGCGTCGGCGTCGTAGCAGTCGCTTGCGCTCTTGCTCGTCGGTGCCGCCCCAGATGCCGTAGGCCTCACGGGTCTCGAGGGCGTGGTCGAGGCACTCCGTTCTGACCGGGCAGCCGGCACACATGTCGAGCGCGACCGCACGGTCGTCCTCGTTGGCGGAGAAGAACAGTTCCGGGTCGGCATCGCGGCAGGCGGCGTCGTTCTGCCACGTCCCCGTGGGGAGCAGTTGCGCGAGATCAGGGGTCGTGGTGGGCACGGTGTTACTCCATCGGATCGTCGTTGGGCTGTTGCCGTCCCGCTGCACATCCCGCACCCGGGCTCTCGCGGGGGAGTGGGTTACGCGGAACGCGAGACGTACTAGCGTTCCCCGCCTGCGGAGGGTGGGCCGGGCCTTGACCGGTCGGGTGCGCATCGTGTCGAGCGCGCGGACCACCGGGTGGAGACGGGTGAGGGGGCGGACGGTGACGGTCACGGGCAGCGCGCACCGCTGCTGCGGTGCTCAGGGCAGGCAAGCCACCGAAGGGTCGGCGTGGTACCCGATCACAGGACGCACTGTGGGACGTGACGGTGGGATCCACCACCGGACGTACGGACGGTGCACACCGTCCGTGCGCTTGGCGCAGGCGCGCCCGGTGCCAGGGCCCCGACCATGCCCGGGGAGGGGCCGATGAGCCAGCAGACAGCGACACCACGACGCGATCGCCGCGAGGACCTGTTGGCAGCGGCCGCCCGGCGGTTCGTCGCCGTCGGGATCCGCAAGACCACGATGGAGGACATCGCACGCGAGGCTCGGGCGGGCAAGGCCACGCTCTACCGCCACTTCCGCAACAAGGACGCCGTGATCGATGCCCTCCTCGAACGTGAGGGTGAGCGGTTCACGCGGGTGATGGAGCGAGGCACCGCGGATCAATCGGATGCCTCCGGCCGGGTCGAAGGCGCGTTCCTCGCCGGGGTCCGCTTCTTCGTGGAACACCCGGTGATGACCAAGGGCCGTGATGAGGAACCGGGCATCCTGCTGCCCCGTATCACGGCTCGCGGTGGCCCGTTGGTGGACCGCGGGCTGGCCCTGTTCACCTCGCTGATCGAGGAGGGCGTCACCACCGGCGAGTTCCGCCGCGTCGATCCTCCGGCGGCCGCGGAGGTGGCCGTCCGGCTCATCCTCTCCTACTTCAGCTTCCCGCCCATGCACGTCCGCGTCGACGATCCCGAGGAGGCGGCAGCCTTCGCCCATGCCCTGGTCGCCGGTGGCTTCCGGGCCCGCTCCACCTCCCCGAAGTAGTCACCGGGCCGCGCCCGCTCGTCCTCTCGCGCGCCGAGGGCGGGGTCACACCCGCTGGCACCGCGGACAGAACGTGGTCCCGCGCTGGGCGATGACGCGGCGTTGCAAGGTCGTCCCACAGCGTCGGCAGGGCAGGCCGCCGCGGCCGTAGGCCTCGAGGTGGTCCGCGTAGCGCCCGCTGGCGCCGTTGACCAGCTGGTAGTCGCGGAAGGTGGTCCCTTCCCGCTCGATCGCGGCGGTCAGCACGGCGAGGATGGCCGCGTGGAGCCGCGCAGCCCGGTCCCGGCCCACCCGGCGGGTCGCGGGGTGGATCCGCGCCCGCCACAGCGCCTCGTCTGCGTAGATGTTGCCGATCCCGGCGACCAGGCGCTGGTCGAGCAGTTTGGCCTTGATCGGGGCCCGGGTCCGAGCCAGAGCCGTCGCGAAGTCGGTGACGGTGAAGGCGGGCGACAGCGGCTCCGGTCCGATCGTGGCGAGCGTCGGCACGAGTTCCGCGTACGCGCCCGCTGGGACAACCGAGAGGCGACCGAACCGACGCGGATCCCTGAACAGCAGCATCGAGCCATCGTCGAGCGCCAGACGAGCCCGCACGTGGTGGCCGTCCTCGCCCGCGGAACGCTCGGCCGCTGGCGAGGTGGAGGATCCGCTACCGAACGTGAGAGAGCCCGTCATACCGAGGTGGAGGATGAGCTCGAGCCGATCCCGGCTCGAGGTCGCTTCGAGCGGGAGGACGAGGAACTTCCCGCGTCGTGTGACCGCCTCGATCGTGTTGCCCTGCATCCGCGCGACGGCATGGAACCGTGCACGGGGGTGCTGGTCCCACCACACGTGGTCGACCCGACGGCCGGTCAGCCGCGGGGCCAGCTGGCGGCGGACGGATTCCACCTCGGGGAGCTCGGGCACGTCCATGAGGCTATCCGCCGCCGTTAGGATGTCGGCCCGACGCCGTCCCGCAGAGCCCGGGAGCGCCGTACGCAGCACCCGCCCCTGCAGCACCCGCCC